>DATEMX010000414.1:0-3271 GCA_035275365.1 Polyangiaceae bacterium
GATACTGCGTGTAGGCATCGATCGCTTCGCCGTCGCGCTCGAGATGCAGCGCGCAGAAAGCGATGTTGCCCAGCACGGTGGCCGAGTGGGACAGATCGTAGGCCTTGCGAAAGGCATGGTAGGCCTGCTCGTATTTGGCGCCCTCGGGATCGTCGAGCAGGTTGACGCCCGCCTGAAATTGCTTACGGGCTTCGGCCATGCGCTCGTCGTCCTTCGCCGGAGCGCGCCCGGCGTTGTCGTCGGCGCGTGACACGTTCGAGCCGAGAACCAAGACGAGCGCGATGAAGCCGAACCGTCGCGACATGTGACGAAACCTTTCTCCTGAGCGGGTCACGTTGTGGGTCTCGGTCATTGGGAATGATGATGATTTGTCCCTGCCAAAGTCTGCGGCCGTAGCGTCACGTTGAACCATCCGGATCCTCCGAGGTGAGCTTCGTGCCGGTCGAAACCTCGTCGCTCAACTCTTCGACCGTTTCGGACTCATGCACGTCGGGGCTCTCTGCATCTGACTCGCTCGAGCTCGGCTCGCCCGCGTCGGACCCATTCGAGTTGGAACACGAATGAGGTGGTTCGGCGGGAGCCCCGGCCCGGAGCCAGTTTAGAAGTTGACCGCGTGACACGTCATCTATTGTTTCGGGCGTGAGAGGCATTCGCCCGGTCTCGAGCTGGGCGATCATTGCCGCGCGCACCTCGACGCCGTCCTTTTGAATCCGGACGATGTCCGAGCGATCGATCAACGGAAAGGGAGCTCCGTTGAGCAGCGGCTGCGTGTGACATTTCTGGCATACGCCTTGAAGAATCGAACGGGGTTCGCAGGGAATGCGGTCGCTGCCTTCGTGAATTGGCACCACATCGGCGACGTCCGGCGTGCTCGAACCAGAGCAGGCCATCATCCCCAGGGTCATCACGACGGCGCGTCCGACGACGCCGAATGATCGCGATCTCATAGCTCGCGTCGAAATGTCCTTCCCTGCGGCGGCTCCTGAGCGGCTGAGTGCGCCGGCTTCGGGGCGGGCGGCGCAGCGACGGGGGGCGGAGGAGGTGCTTCGACGATCGGAGGGGACGCGTGCGGCACCGGAGCTTGCGCTGCGGCGGCGTGCGCGGGAGCGGCCGGGCGCTCGCGCTTGGCTTTGGCCGCAGCGGTGGCTACCTGCGACGCTTCGTCGCTCGGCGCCTGAAGGGAATTCACCGGCTTGGCTTCCACGGGAGGAGGCGTTGCGACGGCGGTCGCAGGGGTCGCTACCGGTAACGGCGGCGGCGACGCCGCCGGCGGCGTCGTGCTCCTCATGAGGAGCGCCGCGCCCCCACCGCCAGCAACCACGAGCGCAAGAGCCACGCCGATCGCCCGCAGGCGATTCGGCCGAGGCGGCGCGACCATGCCAACGATGGAAATACCGGCCGCCGCGGTGGGACGTTGCCGCGATCTTCCGGTCGAGCCCGTGGACTCGTCCCCTTCGGCGAGATCGATGATCTCGGGGCCCCCGCTGAGGCGCGTCATGCTGCTGACGCCCGAGCGAGCGAACGAGAGCTCGGCAAGCTGGTCGCGCACCAGCGAACGCGTCTTGTCGCGCGTCTCGGCGAACATGCTCCGCAGATAGTCGCCGATCGCTTCGTTTCGAAATCCGCCCGCTTGGGTGATGAAGGCCTCGAGCGCGTCACGCATCTCTCGCGCCGTCTGATAGCGCGCCGCGGGGTCGCGATCGAGCGCCCGCACAATCACGGCGTCGAGCGCCGCAGGAACGGCTCGGATGGTGGACGGGCGCGGGATGATCTTGCTCATGACGTTGTAGAGCGTCTTGGCGGGGAGGTCGTCGGCCATCAGACGTTGGCCGGTCACGGCTTCCCAAAGCACGATGCCGGCGGCGAAGACGTCGGCGCGTCGGTCGACCATTTGGCAAAGCACCTGCTCCGGTGACATGTAGGCGACCTTGCCTTTGAAGACGCCGTGCGCCGTTTGGTCGCTGCCGACGACCTTGGCAATTCCGAAATCGAGAATCTTCACCGCGCCGTCGTACGTGATCATGATGTTCTGCGGGCTCACGTCGCGGTGCACGATGTCCAGCGGGGTGCCGTCGAAATCGCAGAGGTCGTGTGCGTAGTGCAAACCGGTGAGCGCGTCGGCCAAGACGCGCGCCGCGATGAGCGGCGCGAGCGCGCTGCTCTTACGGCGCAGGTTGGCGAGCACGCGGGAGAGCGGCTGACCCTCCACGTATTCCATCACCAAGTAGAAATGCCCCTGATCGCTGCCGGCCTCGGAGGTCTGCACGACGTTGGCGTGATTGAGGCGCGCAGCAAGCCGCGCCTCGTTGAGGAACATCTCGCGCGAGGTCTCTTCCCTGGCTTGCTCGTCGTGAAGACGTTTGATCACGACGAGCTTGTTGACGTCGAGCGCGCCCTTGGCCACGGCGAGGTGGACATCGGCCATCCCTCCCGTCCCCAGATGGGCAATCAAGCGATACTTGCCCATCAGGACGCCAGACCTGTCGCTGTACGCTGCGTCGGCGGCGTCTCCGCCTTCTCGGTTCATTGGTGACACGACTACTCCTTTATTCGTTCCTTGATCGATTTCTCTCGGCTCGTCATGGCGCGGCACAGAAAATTCCACCCGCGGGCCCGAGCGCCGGGATGTCGATGGGGGCGGTGTCCTCGTCGATGGATAGAATGAACTGAATGAGCGCGGCTCGCTTCGCGGCCGCGTCGGGGTCGGTGGCCGCGAGAAATCCGGGGCTCAGCGCCGCGTGATGCGCGGCAAACGCATCCGAAAGGACCGCCTCCAGCGTCCGCGCGTTGCCCGCGTGGAAATACGGCGCCCCTACGGAGAGGCCCAACAGACCGGGGACGTTGTAGCCCTTGCCCGTGTCCTCGTTTCCCTGCGCGGGAGCGACCATGTTGCGACGGAGCTCGGCGATCCCGACGCCCGCCTCGGCGACGTTGAACGTACCCACTTGACGAAGCATGCAGGTGAGCGCGTCGAGATCGGCCGGCCGCGTCCCGTTGTAGCGCATGGTCATCGACGCATCGATGGTCGTCGGCAAGACCCCGCTGGGAAGACCGGCGGCCGTCACGGAGTCTTTCCACGAGAGTGTCTTCAGCGTCTTGTTGACGTTGGTCGCGGGCGCCGTGTTCGGATCGGGCGTGTAGAAGACCTTGGCGATGGTCCACATGTCGCCGCCGTGGCATCCCTGGCAGTTGGCCCCGACGAAGAGGTCTTTGCCCGCCAGCACCTTGGCGCTATCGAGATTGGACGGCTTTCGCGGTGTACGAAGGTTGC
>DATEMX010000415.1:0-3908 GCA_035275365.1 Polyangiaceae bacterium
CGATCTCGCTGTGTCTCTGGGAACGAGCCATCGATTCGATCGGTCCCGTTCTCGCCACGCTCGCGCCCATGCAACCCGTGACGATCGCGGTCGGCTCCGAAGGAGGACTCGAAATCGAAGAGACGAACCTGGCACGCTCGCTCGGATACGCGGTCGTATCGCTCGGCCCGCTCATCTTGCGAACCGAAACGGTAGCGACGGCCGTCCTCGGTGCCGTCCTCGTCCTTTCCGCCGTTCGCAAGGCTTAGGTATGCGTACGGACGGAAGGGGTGTTAGTGTTCTTCGACCTTTCGAGGAGACTGCTCACATGCGATCCATTCTGACCGTCCGTGCCATTGGTGCCGCTCTTGCTTTGACCGCGCTCGGCGCCTGCAAGAAGGAAGAGCCCCCCGCACAAAACCCGCAAGGCTGGCAACAGACACAGCCCGGGTACCAGCCGCAGCCCGGGTACCAGCCGCAGCCTGGTCAGCCCGTGCAGCCTGGCTACGCGCCGGCACCGGCGGCTCCTGCCCCTGCGCCGGCACCCGTGCCAGCACCTGCGCCCGCCGCACCCGCTGCCGGCGGCATGAATCCGGCTCCCCAGGGTTTGCCCTGCACCACCGACGCCCAATGCCTCACCCACAAGTGCAACGTCGCCGCTGGAAAGTGTTCATTTCCGTGCGTAGGCCCCGCCGACTGTGCAGCCGGCATGCAGTGCATGGCTCCTATTTGTGTGCCGACGACGCCCGGAGTGGCACCGGCGCCCGCTAAGTAGCGCTTGGGCATCGACGGGCACCTCTTTCGAGCCATCGTCGGCTCGTTTCCCACGGGGGTGACCATCGTCACGACCATGGGACGCGACGGGTCGCCCCGGGGGCTTACGAGCAACGCCGTGTGCTCGGTGTCGATGGATCCTCCGCTTCTCTTGTTCTGCCTCGACAAGCGTTCGGGGAGCTTGCCCGCGTTTCTCGAGTCGAAGGTGTTCGTCGTCAATTTCCTCGCGGCCGGCCGCGGCGAATTGGCGACGCGCTTCGCCTCGCGTACCGCCGACAAGTTCGAAGGGCAAAGATGGGAGCCCGCCACCCACGCGGGCGGCGCTCCCATCTTCGTCGACGACAACATTGCGCACGCCGAATGCATGCTCACGCAGGCGATCGAGTCGGGAGATCATTTCGTCATGATTGGTCGCATCGACGGCGGCAGCGCCAATGGTCAAAACCCGCTCATGTACTTGAGGCGCACCTATGCGGCCTGGCCCGATCCCGAGCCCGCGCCGCGCGACGAAGACATTCATGGGTAAAGTGGTGGAGGCCTAACGTGGGTGGGGCGATTTGGCAGCCGGGTGAAGTATCGAAGACCAACCTCGGCCGGTTCATGGCCCACACGAACGTCGCGACCTTTCGCGATCTCCTGGCGCGCTCGATCGCCGAGCCGGAGTGGTTCTGGGGCGAGGCCACGCGTTTTCTCGGAATCCAGTGGTTCGCGCCGTACGAGCGCGTGCTCGACGCTTCGCGGGGGTTTCCTTTCGCGAAGTGGTTCGTAGGGGGAAAGACCAACCTCGCGGCGACGTGCGTCGATCAGCATGCCGAGACCCACCCCGAGCGAGTAGCCATCGTGTGGGAAGGTGAAGACGGCGCGACCCGATCGCTCACGTACCGCGACTTGCGTCGTGAGACCGACGCCCTCGCGCGAACGCTGGGAGCGCGAGGGATCGGCGTGGGCGACAAGGTCGGCATTTTCATGCCCATGGTTCCCGAAACGGCGGCCGCTTTTTTGGCCATTGCCAAAATCGGGGCCGTCGCCCTTCCTATCTTCAGCGGCTATGCCGCCGAGGCCGTCGCCATACGGCTAGCCGACGCCGGCGCCAAGGCGGTGATCACCGTGGACGGGTGCTACCGCCGAGGCAAGGTCATCGATCTCGTGAAGGTCGCCGAACGAGCGCTCGCGGCCGCGCCGTCGGTTCACACCATCGTCGTCGTTCCGCGCATGCGCGACACGGTCGCCGTCACGAGCGACGCCATCGTGGCCTGGCCTTCGTCGGATCTCGGGCCCCTCGCGTCGGTATCGGTCGACAGCGAGCACCCGCTCTTCATCGCGTACACGTCGGGCACGACGGGGCGTCCCAAGGGCTCGGTGCACGTTCACGCGGGCTTTTTGGCCAAGATCGCCGCGGAAGTTGCCTTCCAGTTCGACGTCACCGCAGGCGACCGGCTTTTCTGGTTCGCCGACATGGGCTGGATCATGGGCCCCTGGGAGGTGGTGGGGACGCTGGCGCTCGGCGCCACGCTGGCCATGTACGAAGGCGTCCCCGACTATCCCGCGCCCGATCGCCTGTGGGCTTTCCTCGAGCGGCACGAGGTTTCGATCCTCGGCATCAGCCCGACGCTCGTGCGATCCCTGATGCCCTACGGCGAAGCGCCCGTGCGGAGCCACGATTTGAGCAGGCTGCGCGTCCTCGGATCCACCGGTGAACCGTGGAACGAGGATCCCTGGCGATGGTACTTCGAAGTCGTGGGGCAAAAGCGATGCCCCGTGATCAACATCTCCGGGGGCACCGAGGTGGGCGCCTGCTTTCTCTCGCCTCATCCGGTCGAGCCCATCAAGCCGATGTCGCTCGGCGGGCCCGCGCTCGGCATGGCGGTCGACGTCTTCGACGACGCGGGTAACCCTCTGCGCGGCGAAGTCGGTGAGCTCGTGTGCACCCGCCCCTGGCCCGGAATGACGCGCGGCCTCTACAAAGACGACGCTCGCTACCTCGAGACCTACTTCGGCCGATTTCCCAACGTCTGGGTGCACGGCGATTGGGCGTCGATCGACGCCGACGGCAATTGGTTTTTGCACGGCCGCAGCGACGACACGATCAAGATCGCAGGCAAACGTTTGGGGCCGGCCGAGGTCGAGTCGGCGCTCGTGTCCCACGAAGCCGTGGTCGAGGCGGCCGCGGTAGGCGTGCCCGACGAGCTCAAAGGCGAAGCCCTTTGGGCGTTCGTCGTGTTGGCACCATCGGTCAACGCCGATGAAACGTTGCGCGCCGAGCTCGTCGATCTCGTCGCTGCTCGGGTGGGATCATCCTTTCGGCCGAGCGCCGTCCGCTTCGCGACGGCGCTCCCCAAGACGCGCAGCGCGAAAGTGCTGCGCCGCGCCATTCGCGCCGTCGCCCTCGGCAAGCCGGCGGGAGACCTCTCGTCGCTCGAGGATCCCGCCTCGCTCGAGGCGATCCGCAACGCGACATAGGAACGCCATACAACGCCACATAGGGTAGAGTCGCACATGATCATCGGCATCTTGGGCGGCACCGGGAAAGAGGGGTCGGGGCTTTCGCTCAGGTGGGCGCGCGCGGGGCACACGGTCGTGATCGGCTCGCGCGACGAAGGGCGTGCTCGCGCCAAGGGCGTCGAGCTCACCGAAAAGAGCGGGGGCACCGTCCTTGGCAAAAGCAACGCCGATGCCGCAACACAAGGCGACATCGTCGTCGTCGCCGTACCCTTCGCGGTGCACCGATCGTTGCTCGAGCAATTGCGGCCCCTCTTCGCGTCGAAGGTCGTGATCGACACCGTCGTCCCGCTCGACTTCAAGGCCAAGCACTCATACGCGCCGCCCCCCGAGGGCTCGGCCGCCGAAGAGGCCGAGGCCATCCTGGGCGACGGCGCCCACGTCGTCGCTGCGCTTCACCAGATCGCCGCGCATGAGCTCGCGTCCCTCGAGCACGCCATCGAGGCCGATGGCTTCTATTGCGGCAACGACCCGACCGCAAAAGCGCGCGTCCACGATCTCGTCGCGGCGCTCGGCGTACGTCCCATCGACGCCGGCCCGCTGAAGAACGCGCCCCTGCTCGAGTCGATGACGCCCCTTCTCATCGAGTTGAACAAGCAACACAAGGTCAAGTCCGCTGGGATTCGCCTGACGGGGATCTAGTACCGTTTGGCCAA
>DATEMX010000416.1:0-9166 GCA_035275365.1 Polyangiaceae bacterium
ACGCCGTTGGGGCGAAATAAAATCCGAAATGATGATAGTCGACGCTGTAGTTGACGTCGTAGATCAAGAAGGCGGCCAAGCCGACGACGGCGGTGTCGAGCGCGATGCGGCTGCGGCGAGTCGTTTCGAAATGGCCGCCCGTGAGAGAAAAGAGGCCGAACAGGGCGAGGAGCACGACGGCTGGCCACCGCCTCAGATCGTATTTGCTGAACAGCGCCACCACGCCAGCGGCCAACGGCGGGATGAAAACGTGCAGGTCGTCGGCCCATCGACGCAACATTTGGCGCTGGCGAGGAGCTTCCCAGCGATTTCTCGCCAAGAAGCACAGTACGAAGGTGCCGACGTTGACAGCGAGGAACGAGACGATCATTCGTCGCCCGCTCTTGAGGAAAACCTCCTCCACGAGGAGCTGCGGGCGGATCAACCGGAGCGTGCTCAGCGCGAAGGCCCAATAGACGACGTTGGCGAGAGCCGTCAGGACCGGAAAGGTGATGCTTCGGCGAAGCCATCGGCGTCGCACCTGGAGCATGACGAAGCCACCCGCGACTCCTGCGAGCGGACAAGCGATACCGCCCGCGACGTAGAGCCGCCTCTCGTCGATCTCGCCGATGCCGCCCGGCAAGTGACGATACCAAATCACGAGAAGTGCGAATGCGGCGAACGACGCCATGACCGTGATGACGGCGCCGGGCTCGTCGCGGCGGGCGCGCGCGAGAGCGAGCTCGCGCGCGAACGGTGCGTCGGTAGGCTCAGCGAGCATAGACTTCGAGCTCGCTGAGGACGACGCAACCGTTGGGAGCGCCGTGAACCCTGACGAATCGCGCCGTCTTTCCGTGAGCCCGATAAACCCACGGTGCGTACTGGTCGAAACTAAGCGTGCGTACCTCGGCGTCGGTGAACGCTTGACCATCGTCGGAGAGTTGGAGCGTGAGAGGCAGACAAGCGTCGAACCAACCGTCGCCGCGGTTGTAGATCTTGATATTGTCGATCGTCCGGACACCGTCGAGCTCGACGTCGACCCACGGCGAGCTGTCGGTGCCGGTGCCGGTGTGCGCGCCGTAAGCTTGGAAGACGACACCGTCGACGAGGCCCCCGGCCGGTGCCGTGCTCGCGGCGTGCACGCTGCTCGCTCGCGTCGGGCGGTGGAGCGCGACATTGTTCAGCGAACGCGAGGCGCCACACCACCAACGAGAGGAGCGCAATCGTCAGCGCGCCCACTACGGCGACCCTTCTCGCACGGAGGTACCGAATATCGGCCTCGCTTCGTGCATCGACCGCGTTTTTCAGCCAATCTGAGACGGCTATCAAAGCTGCGGCGGCGCTGGTGGCCTCGGAGGAGTCGAGATCGCCGACGCTCCAGGTATGATCGAGCACCGCGCGAACGTCGGCGAGGGCCGCCGGAGGGTTCGAGAGCGCTCCCTCCGCGAGGAGGCGTTCGAGCAAAGGGCCGAAGGGCTCGAAGTCCGGATCAGCGCCGACTTCGCGCGATCGATGTGCCAGAGCGACGGCGCGAAGGAACAGCAGGGCCGCTGACTGCGAGAGCCGAATCGACGAGTGGATCTCGCCCCGGTCGAGCATTTCGAGCGCGGCGTCGGCCTGCGGCTCGGCGGTGCGATGAAGCTCGCTGATGCGCTCGGCGTCGCCTGGAGAACGCTCGCGCACGGCCGCTTCTACATCACGCAAGAGAAGTGCTTGCAAGAAGTGTTTCGTTAACGGAAGGGGAGGCGCGTCGCTCCCTCGGTCCGCCGGCGGAAGGGGGGTCGCGGAAGTCGAGCGGTTCTTCTGACGCGGCGCAATCATGTCCATGTCCCCCCCGTCTAGCAAACATCGTTCCGGTGGGAAACGGGTTGGCGGAGCGTAAGCGAAAACAAGCGCGTTTTCACGCGCAAGTAGCTGCTGAGCGGGGGTCGGACTGGCATCGCAGGGGCATCGCCGATGCGCCATCGAGCACGGCGAGGAGGGCGGTGGTGGAGAAATCGCGGGTTTTGTTGCAGATCTGGCCCCGCGGCCCGCGTCCGAGCCCGCTGGTGATGGGTGGAGCTTGCTTACGCGCCGAGCGCGTTGCGACGCAGGACGGTGCTTTTCCATTACGGGGGCCCACGGCTTGGGCTCGGCTCGGTGCACCGACAGGCTCGCCGATGTTGGCGAGGTAGCGAGCGATGCTCTTGGTAGGGGTGACGATGGCGAGCAGCTTCATGCGCCCGTAGCAGGTGGGGCATTGGAGAACGTCGAGCGCGAAGGTGCGGGCGAGAAGCTCGGCCCACGGGTGGTAGGCGCCGTCGAGAAAGACCACGTGTTAGGTGCGGGTTCAGTCGCAAGGCCGAGCTCGTGCGCTGCACGACGGTGACCGCGCCGGTCTGGCGCACGCTCTCTACGAAGATGCGCGTCAGCTTGCCGAGCAGCTGGCCATCTTGCGCAAGCCTTCTGCGCCACGAGAACGGGAATGTGAGCGCCCATTGCTCGGCAGAGCAGCCCGCAGTCGAGATAGCCGTCGAGCTCCTTCTTCTCGTGCTTCGGCAGCTTGACGCCGAGTGCGCCGTCGTCCATCGCCCCATAGAGCGTCTCGATGTTTTCGCGCGCGCGATCTCACGGTTGACAAACGCACCGTGGCTGCCTGAAGGTAGGGCTTTGGGTAACGTGCCCAAATGGCATCTCCGCACGAGGAGCCGATTTCACAGCCGAGAGCAGGGCACGAGCGTGGCGCCCAGGCTCGAGCGCGCGGTACGCGCAGCATGACAACCTCTTCGGGAAAAGGAGCGAACGGCGTGAAGAAGCTCATGTTCACCCTTCTCGTTTCGCCCCTCGCGCTCACCTTCGGGAGCGGCGCGTCGTTCGGCCAAGGCGCGACTACACCGGGGCCCGCGGCGCTCTCGCCGCCTTCTTCGAAAGCGCCGACCCCCCACCGATCGTTGGCGCCTTCGAGCGACTGCCTCCGTCGCCTGCTCGGTCCCATCGAGCAGCTCGCCGGCGATGCGCCGCACGCGGTCGAAAGAGGAAAGGGTGATGATTCCAAGGCGCGCGACGGCACCGGGCCGCGCGACGCGAAAGGGGATGCGCCGAAGGGCGATGATACTCCAGGGCTTTACATCAAAGCCAAGGCGCTCGAGACCGACGAATGGCTCGGCCTCGCGACGCGGGCCGTTTCGGATCTAAAGCGCACGCTAGGGGAAGGGGCGAGCGTCGATGCGATGATCGCCACCATCCCCGATCCCATCGACTCCGGGCTCGATTACCTCTTCGACACCACACTGCAAGCGCTCAGGCTCGGTCTCGAGCACGGCGGCCAAAAGCCCACGGTCCTCCGGTTCGACGTGACGCCGCGCGAAGACGACGGCTCCCCCGAATACGCGCCGCTGTACCGCGATCGGAGCTGGCTCCCTTGGCGCGACGTGGATGCGTCGGGCACCGCGCGGCCGGAGGCCATGGAGTGCCGAGAGACCACGCCCGGCGTGATGATGTTTCGGGATAGCGCGGCCAAGTCGCGGCGTGTGCGCCTGCTCTTCTTGGTGGGGGAATCGCCGACGCGCGGCGTGCACGTTTCGGCAATGGTCAATGCCATCAAGCTCGCCCGAGCCATCGCGCCTTGCACCGGTCCGCTGGAAAGAGACGCACGGACGAGACCACCTTCGTGCGCGACGCGCGTCATCGCACCCGCGTTCTCGGGCGGCGCTTTTTCGCTGCGCCTCGCTTTCGACAGGTGGGCAAGCGACGCGTACATCGACCCCGCGGCGCCGGCCCCCTTTCACATCGTGACCGGATCGGCCACGGGCTCTGGGCTTCCACAGATGCTCGGGGCCGACGCTGGCTGGCCCGCCGGGCTAAAGATTTGGTTCGAGGCCACGACGACCCCGGAAAGCGCGGTCGAATGCGCGTACCTCCATCTACTCCGCCGCCTCGGTGCCCAAGCCGATCCATCGCAGCGACCCAACGTCGCGGTGAAGCTCTTGCCGGAGGTGGCGACCCTGCACGAATCGGGGACCGAGTTCGGCGCGAGCGCCGAGAACTCCAATGCAAGCTGCGGGCTTGGCCCCGGCGTGCAGATCTCGTTTCCGGTTCACATCGCGTCGCTTCGCGACGCTTACGAAGAGCTGGATCGCAAGGAAGCCTCCCGAGACAAAGACGCCATCGCGCGCCGCACTTCGCTCGAGGTGTCGCTACACGAGAAGCACCCCCCGCTCGACGCGCAGGCCCATCCTTCGCCCAAGACGACCTATGCACAGGACGTCGCCCTCGCCAATGTGCTCACGCAAATATCGGTGGAGAAGGTGCGCCACGTCGGGATTCACGCGACCGATGTCGCGGACGCCATTTTCTTGGCGCGCAAGATTCGCGACGTGGCGCCCGACGTCCGGCTGGCTTTTTTCGAGACCGACGCGCTGCTCCTTCATCCTGCCTACCAGCGCGACTTGCGTGGCTCGCTGGTCGTCAGCCCCTACGTGTTCCTCGGCTCGAGCCCCTTCGGTGCACCGGCGCTCGATGGGCTGCGCGCGTACGCGCCGTTCGAGAACGCTGCCGCAGAAGGTACGTTCAACGCGGTGCTGGCCACTCGCGGTTGGAGGTTCGATCGACTCTTTGAATACGTTCTGCCTTCTTCGTCGGTCGCGCTTCCCGTGTGGTACTCGTCCATCGGAAGAAACGGCATCGTACCGCTCGGCGTGGTGCGGCCGGTGGACTGCCATAGCACCATCTACGGCGGTGCGGCCGTCACCACGGACGCCGATCTCGCCAACCTCTGCAAAGCGGGCCGATCCGATGCAGATGTGTGGACCCGCTTCAACGAGATCGCCAAGCTCGACCTGCGCTCCGCCGTGCCTTTGCCGCGCCTCTGGCATCTGCTCTTCGCCTGTTTGGTGTTCGCCTTCATCATCGATCAGCGCATGCTATGGAAGACGCGGCATGCAATCGCCAACACTCCGATGCCACCGGAGATCTCCGAGGCTTTCGATCACGACTCCGATCTCGCCATAGGGCGGACCAAGTGGCTCTTTTACGCGACCATTCGCACGTTTCTCTTCGCGCTCGCCTTTCTCTACATCGGTATCGTCGATCGCCTCTGCTGGCTTGCCACTACGACGGAGATGGGATTCGCCGAGTGGCTGCACGCCCACGTGATGACGCTCGCCTTTTCGGCGTCTCTCGGCCTCAGCTTGCGGCGCTTCTGGCAATTCGCCGCCAACTACGCCGCCTTCGGCCGCACCGTGGCAAGGAGCTCGGCCTTCGCGTCCCGCCGCGCGATCCTGCGGCTCGTCCTCGACGGCCTCAGCCTCACCAACCCGGTCTCCCGCGTCTGCGTGGCGCGTACCTCCTTCGCGCAGCTCGGCACCATCGCCCTGCTCGCCCTCGGTCTATCCGCTTTCTTCGCCCGTGCCCTTTTCCAGGCGACGTTCGAGGCGGCCAACGCCCAGCACGCGCTTCGCACGGGGAACGCGGTGCCTCAGCTCACGTTGCTCGTGCTCCGGACGGTGGCGCTCGGGAACGGCGTCTCGCCCGCCGCACCGGCGCTGCTCTTTCTGGCCGGCGTCTATCTGTGGGCGACAGGGCGAATGGCGCGCCTCGCCGCGGCGCACGGCATTTCGCGCCTCTCGCCCAATGACGGCGAGGCAGATCTCGTGAGCACACCGCTCCGCCTCGTCCTTTTTCCGAGCTACGACCCCTGTGCGCCGTCGTCGGGAAACACGCCGGGGGGCCCCCCGCCGTCCGATGGCGGCTTCACCCGCGTCGAGCGCACGGTTGCCAACGCCATCTGGCGCCCCATCACCGGCCCTACCTACCTCTGTGCCGTGGCCGGCGTGATCGTCGTTCCTCTAGTGCTGTTTCTTTTGAAGCCCCTGTCCACCGTCGAGGTCAGCGCGGGGACACGCCTTCTCGGCGGCGGGCTCGCGCTTTCCGCCATCCTCATCGGGATCACCCTCATTCAGCTCGTTCGCTATTGGCTCGCCCTCGAGCACATGCTGAAGCGCACCATGAATCACCCGCTCGGCACGGCCCTCGGAAGCGCGAGGCAGTTCGTGCGCGAATCGATCGACGACCACTTCTCGCGTTCGCCCAACGATCTCCTGCGGCTTACCACCGTGAGCCAGCTCTTCGACAACCTGATCCGAGCCACCCACGCGCACGAACGCATCGATCTCACCAGCGGCGCCTTCGCCGACATCGGCGCGCTGCAGGCCAAGCTCGAAATCGCACGCAACGAAGCGCTCGACGCCTCCAGCCAGGGATCGTGGCCGAAGATCGCCGACACATCGGCCCGCCTGGGGCAATGCGTCGTTTTGGCGGCAAGCAAGATCACCAGCGTGCTGGAGTTCGCATGGAACGGGCAAGCCGGCATCTTTCGGCCGGGCGTAGACGCCCCGCGCGCGGAGAGCGTTCCCCAGGCGCAGGCGGTGGGAGCAGAGACGACCACCGCCACCACGGCGGTCGGACGACACGAGGGAAGCGCGCGAACGTCCGGTACGATGCCTTCGGGTACGCAAGCGCTGGCAAGCGTCGACGCTCTTCTGCCGCGCCCCCGCGCCGTCCCGCCTGCCGACGCGATCGAGCGCTCCGTGCCGCCTTCCGAGGGTCGCACGAGCGCCCCGTCCGAACCGAGCAGCAGCGACAACGACGCCCTCGGGCCCGTGGCGTGGCGATTCGACGTGGCCGAGATGGCCTGGCTGCGTCAATGCCAGACCTTCGTCTGCACCGTGGTGGCGCTGCTCGTGGGTCGCTATGTGCGACAGTTCCGCTACTTCCTTTACGCGATGACGGGAGCTATTGCGCTGCTCTTGCTAGCTCTCGCGAGCTACCCCTTCGAACCCCACCGCCTCCTCTTGGCGTGCAGTTGGGGGATCGTCGGCTCGGTGGTAGGCGCGGGTCTCTGGATCTTCATCGAGCTCGATCGCAACTCCGTCATGAGTCACCTCACCGGCACCGTTCCCGGCAAGCTCACCTGGAACAGCGCTTTCGTGGTGCGCATCTTGGCCTGGGTTCTGCTCCCCTTGCTCGGAGTGGCGGCCACGACGTATCCCGATATTGCCAACCTCCTCTATCGCGCCGTCGAACCGTTCGTCCGCACCTTGCGCTGAGCGGACCAGGCGCAGGGGCTGCATCTGTCCCGTCGCGGCCATCGAGGGGTCAGGTCGTACTTTTGGGGCTTCGCGCCGGGAAATCGTCGCGGGAGGCGCGCGATCAGCGATCGGTGCGTTTTGCGTGTGCGCCGAAGGGCGCGATCGATGGCTCCCTGCAAATTCAGCGAGCACAATGAGCGTTTCGCCGCGGCCCCGACTTATTTGCGCGGGCGGCTCCTGGCTCCCGACGACCAGTCCTCGACCCGAAGCCCATGGAAAAATGCGAAGTCCGCGACGTTCGCTGTGACGACGGTCGCGTCGTTCACGGCGGCGACGGCGGCGATCTGGCCGTCGACGAAGGAAGGCGTACGACCTGCGGGCTTGAGGCGAGCGCGCTCCCTGGCATGCCAATGAGCGGCCTGCGCGTCGTAAGGAAGAACCGGGATCCCTCCTACGACATCCTTCATGAATCGTTCGAGGTGATCGCGCTTCTTCGACGGGGCCAGGCATAGAATGCCGAACCACATCTCATTTAAGACGAGAGCGGCGGTAACGAGCACGTCCTCGTGTTTCTCGAAGGCTCGGACGATTCGACCATTCGGCGCCGGCTGCGAAAGCGCGGCGAAGACGTTGGTATCGAGAAGGAAGGGCGACATCGGGTGGCCCAGATTCAGAGCCGCACGTCGCGGCCTGGGGACCGTTCGCGTTCCGGGAGCTCGAAGCCCTCGTAATCAGCGGGGGTGCTTTCGCGCCACGCGCGCAGAGCGGCGGCAGGCGACAAGCGCTTGGCGCGGAGACGCTCGTACTCGTCGTGCGAGACGAGCACGGCGACGGGCTTTCCGCGGCGAGTCAGTTCGACCCGCTGGCCGCGCTCGACGTCCCTCACGAGACCGGTGAGGTGATCGCGGGCTTCGGCGAGGGAGACCTTTCGGGGCATGGGTTTATTATGGCCACCAAGATGGCGATGTCGAGGGTGCTGGCCATGTGTTTGGCTAGGGAGCCCAAGGGCCCTCGGGAGGGGCGGTGGGCCTAGTCCCCGTCGCCCGCCGTGAACGTGAGCGTCACGCCCATCGCGCTGGCCATGTCGGACTTCATGGCGATCTCCAACGCTTTGAGCGAACGCGACACTCGATCTATCCCCGCCCGGTTCGTCTTGACCGCCTGTTCGAGCGGCGCACCTAGATCCGCCAGGCAATTTCGCGCTTCGTCCATCGCTGCGCGCACGCGATCGTCGATGGGTTTGGAGACGGCATTGACGAGATCGCCCATTCCGCCGCCACCCCGACCTCGATAGAGCGCCTCCGTACCCTGCAACAACGCCGACGCTATTTCGCGCGATGTTTGGCTCGGCCACCCCTCGACCTCGGCGGGGCGAAGGAGGCCGCTCGCGTCGAGCGCCACGATCTTTTGAACGCGGCCCGCGACGACTTCGACCGTGTCGACCATTTGCGACACCAAGCGATTGACGTTGTCTTGCCCGGCGCTTGCGAACTGGTCTGCGAACGCGCGGCCATCACCGAAGAGGCGCGACGCCCGGTCGGCGTAGGCGCGCACGTTGACCGCGAGAGCCGTCACGTATCGTCGCGATCGCTCGGCAGCAAGACGCGAAACGGTCGCTTCGTCGCTCTTGTCGACGGCGAAGAGAAATGACTCCAGCGCGAAGATCCCCTTGGCGTCGACGCCGAGCTCTTCCAATAGTCCTTCGTCGATAGCGCGCTGGCCCTCCAGCACGCCGTCGATCGCTTTTGGCCGCGGCGGCCAAAACATTGCGCGCAGGAAGGCGTTGCTCAGTACGAGCGGGCCCGCGCGCAATCCGTAGGCGTACTTCCACGCAACGAGGGCCGCCTTGAACACGCCGCGCGAATCCCCGAGCGACCCCTCGTGGGGGGCGGCGGCCAGCTTTTGGATCGACAGCTCGAGCGCGCGGCTCGCCGTCGAGACGCCTTCGATGGCCGGGGCCACCACTTCGGCCGTGAGAGCCCTCAGCACCGAAGATCGGTCCGCCTTTCGCTTGCACGCAAGAGCCGAAAGCACGCTCGCGCCGAGGAGCGCGCGTCTTCGCATTCGAATCGGCTTCACAACGACTCCAGAAACGCGACGAGGGCCGCGCGATCGGCGTT
>DATEMX010000417.1:0-3050 GCA_035275365.1 Polyangiaceae bacterium
CATCGACGGCGGGCGCCCAGGATGGGACGCGGCGGCGCTCGCGAGGGCGTGGTCGTCCGAGCCGTGGGCCTTGTCCCGAAGGCTCGCCTTCGTGCCCGTTCCGCTCGACCTATTCCGTACGAAAGACGAACTCTATTTCGAAGACGTCGAACTGGCGCTACTTCACGACGAGCCGTCGCGCGCGGATTGGCTCATCGATCGATTGCGCGAGAATCAAAGGCTCGAGGGCGCCAACGCGATCGTCATGGGTCCGTGGCTCGGCGTGGGCAGCGACGTGGCAGTGCGGCTTGCCCGCGCGGTTGGTCGCCCGATTGGCGAAGCTCTGTCGGCTCCGGGTGGGCCGGCGGGCGCGAGGTTCGAACGCGCGCGAGACGCTCTGTTCGCGCGCCTGGGGACGCCGCGGCACGCCGGGCGCGTGACGGCCCTTCGCGCCGACGGTTTGCGAGGCGCCGAGGTGGTACTCGCGTCGGGCGAGGTCGTCGTCGCCGACGCCGTCGTCGTTGCAACGGGGGGCCTCGTCGGCGGCGGGCTCGCTTGGTCGCGTGCTGGTTTCGTGCTCTCGTTCGCTTGTTCGGGCGCGCTTGCGCAAAGGCACGCCGTGCTCGACCGAGGCGCCTCCGGCCCGGGCACGCCGTTTGCGCCGCTCGCTTGGGTAGTCGGCTCGCGCGCTGGATTCGAGCGCGTCGGACTCTGGATCGACGAGCTCGCGCGACTTCGCGGCCCCGACGGCCGTCCGCTTCACGCGCTCTACGCGGCCGGCGACGCCGTGGCCGATGCGCCGCGCACCCTCGGAGCGGCGATCGGCTCGGGCGTTCGCGCCGGGCTCGCGGCCGCCGCAGGCTGACTACTTCTTCGGCGCGAGCACGCCGCGAACGATCTGGTACGCGATGGAGAGTGCGAAGTCCGTGCTGCCCACCGGGTTGACGGGAACATCGGCTGCCGTCCTCGGCGCGCTTTCGGTGTCGATGGCTTTCGTGCCCTTGTCCGCCGGCCTCTTGAAAACCGGTGCGCTGTTCGCGGGTGCCCTGCCTTCGGCCGGCAAATGCCCCTCGAGATCTTGCTCGCGCGTCACGCGGACGGGATCGTTGGCGATGCGGCTCGACTCGACCACGATATCGGGTTGAATTCCTTGCGCCTGGATGGAGTGACCGCTCGGAGTGTAGTAGCGCATCGTCGTCAGCTTGAGACCGGCCCCGCCGGGGAGCTCCAAAATCGTCTGCACCGAGCCTTTGCCAAAGGTGGGAGCGCCGACGATGGACGCGCGATGATTGTCCTGCAGAGCGCCGGCTACGAGCTCGGCGGCGCTCGCGCTGTACTCGTTCACGAGCACCGCCATGGGCGGCGCCACGAGCGCCCCGCCGGAGCGCGCCGACACCTCTTCGACCACCTCGCTGCGATGTCGCGTCGAATAGATGAGACCCGAACCGAGAAACTCGTCCGCAATCTCAGAAGCTTCGTCGACGAGGCCGCCCGGATTCGAGCGCATGTCGAGCAGGATGCCGGTGAAAGGCGCGGACGACTGTTCGCGAAGCTTCGCCAGCGTCGCGACGAGCTCGTCGTGCGTTCCCTCCTGAAACTGCTTGAGCCGGAGGTAGAGAACGTCGGAGGCAAGGCGACGGCCGACCACGCTGGTGACTTTGATCTGTTCGCGCACGAGGTCGAAGGTGAGGGGAGCGTCGGAACCTGCGCGTCTCACGCTGACTTGAACCTTCGACCCCGGGGCGCCGCGCAATTTGCGTACGAGCTTGTCCAAAGGTTCGCCGCGCGCCGCTTGCCCGTCGACGGCGACGACGCGATCGCCCGAACGGATGCCGGCGCGTTCGGCGGGCGAGCCCTCGATGGGGGCGATGACGGTAATCGCCTCGTCGCGCAGATCGACTTCGACGCCGATGCCGCCGAATTTTCCCTCGGTGTCGCTCTGGAAGAGGCGGAAATCTTCGGGGGGCATGAACGCCGAGTGAGGGTCGAGCTCGCGGACCATTCCCTTGATGGCCCCTTCGACGACGCGGCGATGATCCACGGGCTCCACGTATTGATTCTCGACGAGTACGAGGACCCGGCCGAGTTGACCGAAGTCGTTGTAAGGGCTCTCGTCGCGACTCGTGGCAAAGGAGAACCTGCCGAAAAAGGCCCCCCCACCGAAGGCGGCCAGAACCAGTGCCGTAACCACGGGCAACTTGGGAATCAGCGTGCGCATACGAGGCAAGTTAGCGCGGAATCCTCGCTCTCGGCGGAGGTGAGGGCATGCCCCAATAGAAAACGTTGACGTCTGGGGTCGAACCGGTAGAGTCGTTGAGGGGTCAGTACATCAACGTAGGGTGTGCGCGGCCCTGAAACCCGGCCTTACTCTCGGGAGGATCTCTTGGCGATCGGCGACAGGGACAACAGCAAGGCAGCAGGCGAAGGCTCGAAGTCCGACAAACGAAAGCAAAGCCTCTATTTTCCAGAGGAGATGCTCGAGGAAATCAAGGAAGAGGCGGCGAGGCTCGACCGCTCCTTGTCCTGGATCGTTCAACGTGCTTGGAAGATCGCGCGCGTCGAAATCAAGCGCCTTCCCAGCGTCGATGACATCCTCGAAGACGAAGACCAGGAGCAAACCGCCTGACGCTTCCGTGACGGAGTCTGGTAGCGAGTCGTTCGCGTTCGCCGCGGACGGTACGCGGCTCTATGTCCGTCAGCGTCGAGCGGCCCTGCCTGGCTCGCTCACGACGATCCTTTGCGACGGGATCTGCTGCGACGGCTATATCTGGAAATACCTCTGGGATGACCTTGCGTCGCTGACCGGGCTCGCGCACTGGAACTATCGTGGTCACGGTCGCTCGGCGCCGCCGAGTGACGGTGAGCGCATCGACATCCCCGCGCACGCAGCCGATCTCGGTTGTGTGCGTCGCCATATCGGCGACGGCGAAGTCGTACTGATCGGGCACTCCATGGGATGCCAGGTGGTGCTCGAGGCCTATCGACAAAGGCCCGAGAAGGTACGTGCGCTCGTCCTTCTCTCTGGCAGCAGCGGGCACGTCACGCACACTTTCCACGGCAGCGATCTCCTC
>DATEMX010000418.1:0-3127 GCA_035275365.1 Polyangiaceae bacterium
CGCAAGGACGGCCAGTTCGCCGTCCTCGAGCGGCCCCCGGGCGGTCGTGTGAGCACCGACGCCACGATGACCGCTTGCATAGGCGGGGTCGACCTCGCCGACGGCCTCGATCATTTCGTCGATGTCGATGCCCCCGCGGGCACGGTGGAAGAGCGCGCGCTCGTGAAGGCCTTCGACGACGGTGATCCGGCGACCATCAAGGTGTTCATGGTCCCCGCGTTCGCGGGCGGCGGGCGCATCGGAGAGTCGTTCATTTACGCCGATCGCTCGAGCGTGCGCAACGTCGTGATCGAGGACCGCGCCGGCGTTCGCGCCGATCGCGCCTCGTTCGCGCTCGCCCACGAGCTCGGCCATATCTTGCTCGATATGCCCGGTCACCCCGACGACTACGGTGTCGACGTTCCCACGCTGCTCATGGATTCCGACGCCGCGGACCCTTCGGCGTTCGGCCCTCGCCGCATCACGTTGGCCGAATGCGCGCGGGCCTACCGCCAGAGCGGCCCGGGCGCGTCGGTGCCGGTGCTCACGCAGTGGCCCTTACCACCGGCTCAATGACCGAGCATGCCCCCCGCGGGTCGCTCGCTCGATGCCGAGTGAGTTCGCGAATCGCGAGACTCCGATTTAACACTACTGTCGCAGATTTCTCGCAGATTTGGGGTGCTCTTAGGCTCGAGCGGCGAAGGGTCTGCGGCGGTAGTGTTAATTCACTTGATCGTTGATCTGTTCGAGCTGCGTGCCGGCCGCGTAGCCGTAGCTCACGTAGGCGTCCCATCCGAAGACGAGCACGCCGACCGGGGCGTTGCTGACGATGCGGTGGACGCCGTCGTTTTGCGACCCGGGCGTGAGGATGGGTCCGGTGGTGACGAGCGGGTCGATCTTGGGAAAGCTGAGCTGGCAGCGGTAAACGCGGTAGCCGGTGACGTCGGCCGCGTTGCAGCGCGTGCCGTCGATGAGCTGCCCGTCGAGCGCGACCTCGGCCGTGGGCGGTGCGATCACGATGACGAAATCGAAAGCATATTTGTCGGGCGTCAAGAAGACATAGTCGGACCGAAACTGCTCGACCGGCGGCACGATGACGAGACTCGGATCGCCCCCCGGCAATCCTCGAGGTACGAACGCAGCTTCTTGACTCGCCTGCACGTCGCCGACGACGATGGGCCCGTCGGAGGTGAGCAGGACGTCGTCCTCCGTCGTCAAATCGCGGACGGCGCCGCGCCCCTCGAGCCGGAAGGTGTCGTTCGGCGGAGGCAGCGACGTTCGCACCGTAGCGCCCGCCTCCGACACCGCCACGACGCGGTAGTACTCGGGCTCTTGGGCGACGCCGATCGTGCCGCCTGCGTTCTTGATCGCCGTCGTTCGGCTCGGCGAATGCGCGAGCACGAAGGTACGCCCGGCCGTGCGCACAGGATCGAGCTGTTCTTCGAGATGATCGGCGCAGCACGAGCGAAATAGCAGGCTGTCGAACGGCGGCGCGTCGGACGCCTCGCTCCCCGAAAAGACGACGACGGGTTGGTCGGCATCGATGGTGGAGCTCGTGAAGTCCGCGTTGGCGCCGCCGGTCTCGAGGTTCAGGACCTCGAATGGCTGCAGCGTCGCTTCGATGATCCCGTCCTTCGCCGTTTCGGCAACGGGCCCGCCGGCGATGACCCGCGTCTTGGTCTTCATGCGCACGTGCGTGTTGTCGCGCGTTCCGATGATGGTCAAAAAAGCGCGGAGGTTGGTGGGGTTTTGCGGGTCGAAGTTGGTGCTCGGGTCGTCGGTTGCGGCGATGGTTTGCGGCCAACCGACCGCCACGTAGGCGAGTCCCATCGTTCCGGGCGCGTAGGTGAGGGCTTCGACGGGCTTCAAGAGCGAAGCGTCGTTGGAGAAAACATTCACGTTCTCCAGGGGGTTGAATTGGTAGGCGACGATCGGCACCCGCGCCTTGATGCGGTACGCGTGGCGCGTGAGCGCCGTGCCGGTGCCCGTGTCGAACTCGCCGTCCGGGCTGCCGTCGACCTCGCGTGGTCCGAGTTTGAATGTCTCCAGGTTGAGGGGCAAAATCGACGCTTCGCCCACGGTGCGAAGGCGCGCGGGTTCACCGAGCTCGCTGTCGTCCTGCTCGATGACGATGTCGGCCGCCACGTCCGGCTGCGGGTTGGAGAGGACGATGGCAAATTGCTGCGCCGCGGCGTTGTGACCCGAATCGGCGACCGCGTTGTCGAGGTCGGCCGCCCAATACTCGCAACCGACGTTGCTGCGCGACTTTCGCGCGTACTCGCAAAGATCGCGGCAGAGCCCCTCCCGGCATGCAACTCCCGGAGCGTCGCACGTCTTGACCTTCGTCTTGCTTCGTCCGTCGGCCTCGCAGTGCTCGACGGTCTGCCCGTTGCAGCTCGTGGTTGCCGGCTCGCACACGGCGCATCGCGAGAGGAGTTTGCTGCAGACGAGGCCTTGCTTAGGGCAGTCGTCCTCGACTCTCCAGGCGGACCCGGATTCGTCGCATCGTTCGAGCGCCCCGTTGCAGCGGATGGCGCCGGCGACGCAAACAGGCTCGGCGTCGATCAACGGATCTCGGACCCAGCGATCGGCGCGATCGAACTGGCACGACGCGAAGACGACGACCGCGAAGCCCAAGACGCGTCGCATGCGCTACTCGATGCGAGCCGGGAAGACGTCGAGCGAATACGCGTCGAAGCCCGACTCCGCGAGCTGCCTGTAGGTGATTCGGCTGTAGTCGAAGGCTTCCACTTGGGCACCGTAGACGTTGATCGAAACAGGGCCGACGGACAGCGCGCCCTCGGGAAACGCGGTTGCCAGGTCGGGCAATGTAATCGAGCGCGCACCGCCGGGTGCCGCCACCGTCCACGTGTCGTAGCCGCCTCCGCCCTGCACCTTCACGAGGGTCAGATCGACGGTGCGGGTCGACGGGCCGTAAGAATACGACAAGCGACGGCCGTTCCACGAAGCGCCGCGGGCGGGATAGTCGAGCAGCGGCACCGGCACGAAGGTGTCGAGCTCGAACGACTCCGAGGTGCTCGTGAAGACGTTCACCTCGGACAAGGGGACGAGCAAGCTGGGTCCCGTGCCCGCCCGCCCGCTCGCTACGTAGCGCGAAGCGGCGAGCGGCCCACTGAGCGGCGGGAGA
>DATEMX010000419.1:0-5443 GCA_035275365.1 Polyangiaceae bacterium
CACCGGAGCACGACCCCGAGACGGCGCCCCCGAGGAGCACCAAGAAGGGAGCAGCGAAGGAACGTTTGCGAAGCGCCATGGCAGATCGGTATCCTATAGTCCGGGCTTACGAGCGTGACGACGACGATCGACAAAATCTACGCGCTGGGTCCAGAAGGGACGATCAGCGACACGGCGGCGCAGCGCCTCAACGATCACCTCACGCGCGCGGGACAAATCGCGCGCGCCGAGGTCGTCTACACGCGCACGATTCCCGAGGCGCTCGAGCTTGCGGCGCGAGACGCAAACGCGCGCGCGGTCGCTCCGATCGAGAACTCCGAGGTCGGCACGGTCGTGGCGACGCAAGACAACCTCGCCAAATACGGCCTCTACATCGAGTGGGAAATTCGGGTAAAGGTGCGTTTCAACATCGTCTCCGACGTGCCGCTCGCCGAGGTGAAGCGGCTCTACGCGCATCCGGTCGCGCTCGAGCAGTGTAACGCCCTGGTCGCTCGTCGGATTCCCGAGGCCGAGTCGATCTTCACGCGGTCGAACGTCGACTCCGGCGTGAGGTGGGCGAACGAATTGCCCGAGGCCCGGTCGGCGGCCCTCGTACCGTGGGACTACGCCCCAGCGCGCCCCGCCGCCGTCGTCACGCCCGACGTTCAGAACGACGCGCGCAACACGACGCGCTTCGTCGTCGTCCGCGGCGGGGGCGGCGCTCGTACCCACGATTTCCGACGCGCGAAGACCTCGATCCTCATCGAACCCGACGCCGATCGTCCGGGGCTCCTCTTCGAGATCGTGGGCGTCTTCGAAAAGTACGGGATCAACTTGAGCCGCATCGAGTCGCGCCCTGCGCGCACCGGGCCCTGGGCGTACGTATTTTATATGGACATCGCCAACAACGAGAAGACGGGCGACGCTGTAAGCGAGCTCGAAGCAGGACCTTGGCGAGCGATCGTTCTCGGGACCTACGACGTCCTCTCCTAGTACTACTGCTGCAGACTTTGGCTGGAGCAGATCACCCCTAATCTGCCTGTGCACTGCGCTTCGCTTCGTAGGTCTCCGTGGACTCCGTCCAGTTCCTGGACTCCGTCCACTCCGTCACGGTCAGTCCTTGAGTTGGCGTATGCTCGCTCCGACGATCGATCTGGTAGCGAGAAATCCTCAGCAGTAGTGCTAGTAGCGCTCCCGACAGGGCTCGGTCCCCTTCTTGCGTTTCGCCCTGGTCTCTCGGGGGGGAACGTCATGGGGGTCGCGCGCGCCACTTCGTGTGGGAAATCCTTTCTCTCGATCGCGGTTCTATCGCTCCTTTCGGTGGCACCCACGGCGCGCGCAGCGATGGCGCCGGGATTTCAAGAGGCCATCGTCTTCTCCGGACTCAAACGGCCGACCAACGTCCGCTTCGCCCCCGACGGTCGCGCCTTCGTTGCGGAGAAGAGCGGCGTCATCAAGGTCTTTCGATCGCTCCAAGATACGGCCCCCGTCGTCTTCGCCGACTTGAGCGCCAACGTCATGGATCAGTGGGACCGTGGTCTGCTCGGAATCGCCCTCGATCCTACGTTCCCCGCGCGCCCCTACGTCTACGTGCTCTACGACTACGACGCCCCTCCGGGGCAGACGGCGCCCGTTTGGAACGACAAATGCGACGATCCGGAGGGCGTGGGGTGCACCATCACGGCGCGCTTGTCGCGATTGGAGGTGGGCCCCGCCAACACCATGGTGGGCGCCGAGAAAGTCCTCGTCGAGAACCGCTGGTGCATGCAGTACCCCAGCCACTCCATCGGCGATCTCGCCTTCGGCCCCGACGGCGCCCTCTACGTGAGCGCGGGCGACGGCGCCAGCTTCTCGTTCGAGGATCGCGGGCAAACCGGAGGCAACCCGTGTGGCGACGCGCCCGGCCTCGGCGGCGCGTTGCGCGCGCAGAGCGTGCTCACCGGCCAGCACCCCGCGTCGCTCGACGGCACCATCGTTCGCGTGGATCCCGACACCGGGGCAGCAGAGCCCAATGGCCCTCTCAGCGGCGGCACGCCTGACGACGACGGCATCGTCGCGTTCGGTCTGCGCAATCCATTCCGATTCGGCTTTCGACCGGGGACCCGCGAGCTCTGGATCGCCGACGTCGGCTGGAACACGACCGAAGAGATCGACGTCATTGCCGATACCACCGACGCCGTCGTCGAGAATTTCGGCTGGCCGTGCTACGAGGGTGCCGAGCTCGGGTATAGCTACAGCGGCTTGCCCTTCTGCACGAGGCTTTCGTCGAGCAAGCTCGACCCGGGAGTGGTCACGTCGCCGCTGTTCGCCTATCGGCACGGCGCGGCCCCCGGCCCTGCTTGCACCGATTGCGACAGCGCTTCGGTCTCCGGCGTCGCCTTCTACCAGGGCACGAGCTACCCGGCGGCTTACCAAGGCGCGCTCTTCTTTTGCGACTATGCCAGAAAGCGCATCTGGGCAATGCCCAAGGGGCCCACCGGAGCCCCGTCGCCGGCGGCCTCGGGCGGCGTCATCACCGTGAGCGACAGCGCGCCCGATCCCGTGGCCCTGCAGGCAGGCCCTCTCGGCGACATTTTTTACGTCAATCACGGAGGCGATCAGGGCGCCGGCGACGTACGTCGCTTGTTCGTGTCGCAAAACCGTATCCCCATCGCCAACGCCGCGGCCGACGTCACCGCCGGCGCGGCTCCGCTCGTCGTCCATTTCTCTGCGGCGGGGTCATCCGATCCCGACGGCGCGATCGTCGCGTACGCGTGGGATCTCGACGGCGACGGCGCGTTCGACGACTCCACGGCAGCGGCACCCGTCTACACCTACGCTCGCTC
Organism: Polyangiaceae bacterium; assembly: GCA_035275365.1. Lineage (GTDB taxonomy): Bacteria > Myxococcota_A > Polyangia > Polyangiales > Polyangiaceae > DASWDH01. The sequence goes on from DATEMX010000419.1 coordinate 2,805, forward strand.
GGGCGTCTATCGGGTGGGGCTCCGTGTAACCGACGGAGCGGGTGCCACCGGCACCGCCGCCATCTCGATCTTGGTCGACAGCTCGCCACCCGTCCCCGAAATCGTGACCCCCGGCGCCGGCACGACATGGCGCCCGGGCGACGTCATCACGTTTTCCGGCCGAGCAGCCGACAAGGAAGACGGCGCGCTCCTGGCGCCGTCACTCGATTGGTCCATCGTGCTCATGCACTGCCCGAGCGACTGCCACCCTCACGCCTTGCAAGATTTCGACAACGTGACCGGCGGCAAGGTAACGGCGCCCGATCACGACTATCCTTGCTACCTTCAATTGCGGCTTACGGCGACCGATTCGTCGGGTCTCACCGAAACGACGGCCATGAAGCTCATGCCCGAGACCTCGCGCCTCCGATTCGAGACCGATCCACCCGGCCTCGACGTCGTGGTGGGCTCCGCGAGCCGCACGGCCCCCTTCGAGCTCCCGGTCATCACCGGATCGCTCCAATCGATCTCCGCGCCGGCCGCGCAAATGCTCGGACCCGTAACCTACGTCTTCGCGGGATGGTCCGACGGAGGTCCCCTCACGCACGACATTCGTGTAACCGCCCCGTCGAGCACGTTCAAAGCGCAGTTCGTGACCACGTCGCGTCCTGCCGAAGGCGACGGCATCGCTTCGATCGCCGCGATCGCCGCGCCGGAGTCTTCCAGTTGTGGCTGCCGCACGCCACCTCGTCACGCGAGCCGCGGGGTAGCCAGCGCAGGCTTGGTGGTGGCCGCCCTGTTCGCGTGGCGACGCACGCGGGCACGTTGCTCGGCAGAAATCGCGACGCGCAGCCGCTTCACTCGTGCTCGACGTGCCGCTCGTGCCAGTCGTCGTTCCGCTGGTACCCGAACTGCTCGTTGAGCGGTTGCCGCTCGCTCCGTTGGTGCCCTTTCCATTGGTGCCCTTGTGGCCGGGTCAATCCCTTCCCCTTCGGCGCACGTGCAAACGCACACATCATTGCCGAAAGAACGCCTCGACAAAACGGCTTCAGGTTTGAGAAATGATGGCGTTTGAGGTATTGATGAGAGTGATGCGGGGTGGTGCTTTCAAGGCTCTTGGTTTCGCGCTCGTCGCGTGGTCGGCTTCGTGCGGGGGCGACGACGCGCGGCCTTCGCTCTCCCGCGATCTGCCCGGCCCGACGGTCGGCACCGACGCGCAAGCGCCCAAGAACCCGGCACTCGACGGCGGCTCCACCACCGTGTGCAGTTCCGGCGAGACGCGCGAATGCACGATCGACCGCGGGACGTTCAAGGGCATCCACGACTGCGTCAAGGGCACCCAGGCTTGCGGCGACGACGGCCAGTGGGCCGCTTGCATCGAGCTCTAGCGGCAATTTCCATCCTACTCCGCTTCGCGACGGCGATCCGGTTGATCGACGACACATGAAGGGCGGGGCTCTCGGCGATCGGGGCTTCCCAGGGCGACGGCGTAGGTCTATGTCTCTGGGCCGACATGTACCCGCTGCATCGAACCGTCTCGCTCGTCGCGCCGCTCTCCCTCGTCCTTTCTTCAACGATGGCCGAAGCACAAACGGCGCAAGGCTTTGCACTCAATCGATTCGACCCGTCGGAGCGGGGCAGCGAGTGGTTCGCGCTCGAATCGCTCGATCTGCGCGGCGATTGGCGTCCTGCCGCCGGCATCGTCTTTGACTATTCGCACAAGCCGCTCGTGCTCTACGCACCCGACGGCAGCGAACGAAAGCTCTTGGTCAAAGACCAGCTCTTTTTGCACGTTGGGGGCGGCATCATCGTCGCCAACCGGTTTCGCCTTTCGCTGAACCTGCCCATCGCCGTCTACCAGGGCGGCGAACAGGGCACGCTCGGCACGACGACGTACGCGGCGCCGTCGAGCGCAGGCGTTGGCGACCTGCGTATCGGTGCCGACGTTCGTCTCGTGGGCGAATACGGCGGTCCTTTCACCCTGGCCTTCGGCGCCCAACTCCATGCGCCGACCGGCAAACAAAGCGACTACACCGGCGACGGCAAAGTGCGCGTGGTACCGCGCCTGCTCAGCGCCGGCGACATCGGCGGCTTCGTCTACGCGGTGAAGGTCGGCGCGCAATACCGCGCGCTCGAGCAGACCTTCGCCAATAGCCCCACGGGTACCGAGTTCGTGTTCGGGGCCGCGGCCGGCCTCCGCGCCGCCGACGGCAAGCTCGTGGTCGGCCCCGAGGTCTACGGCAGCACGGTCGTGAGCCAAGGCGACGCCGCGTTCAAGAAGCAGTCGACGCCCGTCGAATTTCTCGTCGGCGCGCACTACACCGTGAGCGATTTTCGCTTGGGCGCCGGCGTCGGGCCCGGCCTCACCCGCGGCTTCGGTACGCCAGCGCTGCGCGGCGTGCTGGCCTTCGAATGGATCCCGGCCATCGTCCCCGCGACCCCGCCGAGCGATCGCGATCAGGACGGCATTCTCGACACCGAAGACGCCTGCCCCGACGCACCCGGCGTCAGGACCACCGACCCCAAAACCAACGGCTGCCCCCCTCCCCCGCCCGATCGCGACAAAGACGGCATCGTCGACGCCGAAGACGCCTGCCCCGACACGCCGGGCCCCAAGAACGAGGATCCCAAGAAGAACGGTTGCCCCGCGGCGCGCGTCG
>DATEMX010000420.1:0-9435 GCA_035275365.1 Polyangiaceae bacterium
CTTCGCCGCAGGCCACGCCGGCGAGAACGACGTCGAGCCGTGACGTGCCGCGGGGCATGGTCGCGAATTCGCGGTGGGCAAGGTTCAGGCAATCCATGTTCTGCTGGGTCGCCCGAAGCTGAAGGATGAGCGTCTCCACGACGCGTGCGCGGAGGGCCCAGCTTGCCGGCGCCCGCGCGAGGGCATCTCGGTATTCGACGATGGCCGACTCAGGGTGTTGTTCGGCGACTTCGCGGTTGCCGCGAATCCACGCGGCCGCGGCTTCACTTGCTCCCGAGGTCGCTTGCGCGTTGCCCGTGGCCGCCTCGAGGAGCGTGACGAGCTCGTTCGCCGTGACGGAGCCGAGCCATTTCAACGTGGGCTTCTCGGTGGCGCTGTCGATGACCCATAGCGTCGGCCACGCCTGCATCTCGAACTTGCGGGTAAAGGCATCGTTTTTTACCTTCTCGGTATCGATGGCAGCCCAAACGAACTTGCTCGCGACGGGAGCGAGGATCGGATCGCCGAACACGTATGCCTTCATGCTGAGACACGTGTGACACCAAGGGGCCCAGGCATCGACGAAGAGCGGGCGGTGTTCACTCTTGGCCCGCGCGAGCGCGCCTTCGTAGTCGTCTTCGACGAACGCGATCGTCGCCTTGGGCGGCGCCGCCGACTTGTGGCAGGCAGCGCATGCGAGTGCGAGGGCGAGGGCGAAAGGTCTCATGAATGGCCGCGGGTTGGGTCGGCCGCCGCGAGAAGCGTGACGGAGAGCCCGTGCAGCGTCTCGCTCGCGCGTTCGGGCCGCGGCACCGAGGCGAACGAGAGCCGCGCGCCGCCCCACTCGACGACCGGCTCACCGCCCAAAAGCCGCGCGTAGAGCTCGCTCGCTTGCGTCATCGGCGCGCCCAGCGCCTCGCGGAGAAACGTGAGGGTCACGGCGGTCGCGTAGTTGGCGGGCTCACGCGTTCCTTTGGCTCCCACCACGGTCACGCGGAAGATCTCGTCTCGCTTCTTGGCGGCCTTGTCGGGATCGGGGAGCACCAGCATGAGGCGCGCGACGATCCCTTCGCTCGAGAGGCCGACGAGCATCTCCGAGAGGCCCGTTCCGTAGCGCACGACCGAGACCACGCGCTCGGGATCGCTGTCGGCGCGCGGCACGTGTCCGCGGCGCTTCAACTGGCCCTCTTGGACGAGCGCGCTCGTTTCGACTTCGCGCTCCGTGCGCCCGAGGAGGCGCCGCGCGCGCATCTCGCCCAGCGCCTTGGCCAAGATTTCTCGGTTCAGGGCGGCCTGCTCGTTGGCGCGCTCGAGGCGCAGCAATTCGTCGAGGGTCGCGATGGCCTGCTCGTGTTCGCCCATTTGCGCGAGCACGTCGGCGAGCGTCTTGCGCGCGTCGGCGAACTTGGGATCGAGCGCGATGGACTCGCGATAGGCTGCGATCGCCGCGCCGGGATCACGCCTCGCTTCTTGCGCGAGCCCGAGCGCATAGAAGACGCGCGCGTCGGTCGGCGCGAGGCCCCGCGCTCGGGCATAAAATTGCACCGATTTGTCGTAGAGGCCCTTGCGATAGAAGACCGCGCCGAGTTCTTTGAGCGGCCTCACGTCGTCGGGGGCGAGCCTCTCGGCCTTGAGGAGCTGGAAAGCGGCGTCGTCGAGCCGCCCGTTTTTTTCGAGAGCGCGCGCGTAGGCCATGCGCATGCGGGCGACGTTGCCGTCGAGCTCGACGGCGCGGGCCAAGGCGTCGCTCGCTTCGCGCCAGCGGCCCGCGGAAGAGAGCACCATGCCCAGCGCGAACCACGCCGCGTCGTAGTCGGGCGAATCTGCGACGATGCGCCGGAGCTCGCCCACGGAACCCTCTACGTCGCCTTCGAGGGCGCGCCGGGTGAGCTGGTCCAATCGTTGCTCGGGGGCACCGTCGTCCGACATCGGCCGCACATGGAGTAGCACCTTTTCGATGGGGGACCCGGCGTCCCGTCGCTACTTCCTCTGGCCCTGCGTTCCCCGTGCCCCACGTCTCCAGCCCCCTCCGAGATTTGAGGGTGTTCCCTGGACGGAGCTTGGATATGCTGGGCGCGGGAGTCCTTGCTCGAATGGGCCTAGAAGAGAACATTAGGTTTTTCGCGGCCACCGACGTGGGCCGTGTTCGCGACCACAACGAGGACAACTACCTCGTCGACAAGAAGCTCGGCCTGTTCGTCGTCGCCGACGGCATGGGGGGCCACGCCGCGGGCGAGGTCGCGAGCGCTCTCGCCGTACGGACCGTCCACGACGAGGTGAAAAAAGAAAAGCAGCTCATCGACGACTATCAAGCCGGCACCAAGGGTGCGGCCAAGGTCACCGATCGCGACATCCTGAACCTGCTCGAGTTCGCGGTTCAGCGGGCCTGCGCGCGAATTCACGAAGAGGCCCTGAGCGACAAGCAAAAGCGCGGCATGGGCACGACGCTCTCGTCGCTCCTCGTGGTCGGCAACAAAGGGTTCATCGGTCACGTCGGCGACAGCCGCATCTACATGATGCGCGGCGGGCGCGTACAACAGCTCACCGAAGACCATACGGTGTTCAACGAGCTCATCAAGCGCGGCAAGCTGACGCGCGATCAGATCGAGAAGGTTGCCCACAAAAACGCCATCACTCGCGCCGTTGGCGTCTACGAGCGGGTCGAGATCGACACGCTGCTCATCGAGCTCTTGCCGGGCGACCAATTCTTGCTCGCCTCGGACGGTCTCCATGGCTACGTGAACGATCCCGTCGATCTTACGCCCTATTTGGCGGAAGCTGACGGTGAAGCCGCCGTGCAGCAGCTCATCGCCTTCGCCAACGAAGCGGGCGGAAAAGACAACATCACCAGCATCGTCGTTCGCTTGGGCGAGGGCACGCAGGCCGACAACGATCGCGCCAAGAAGCTCGCTCTGAAGCGCGAGGTGCTCGCCAAGATGCCGCTCTTCTCGCGCCTCTCGGAGCGCGAAATGCTGCGCGTAATGCAAGTCGCCGAAGTGCGTGCCTACGAGCCGGGGCAGCTCGTCATTCAAGAGGGCGATCGCGGCGACGAGCTCTTCACCGTGCTCTCGGGCAAGGTCACCGTGTCGCGCGGCGACACGACCCTCACCTCGTTCGGCTCCGGAGAACACTTCGGTGAGATGGCCTTGATCCGCAGCGTGCCGCGCAGCGCGACGGTCCATGCCGAGGGCGCTTGCGAGCTCATCGCCATTCGGCGCGGCGATTTCTTCGAGATCCTCCGCAAGGAACACGAACTCGCGGTCAAGCTCCTTTGGCAATTCCTCGGCGTCCTCGCCGATAGGCTCGATCGAACCTCCAAAGATCTCCGCGTGGCGCGCGCCGAGCTCACGGCAGAAGACGTCACCGCCGAGATCTTTCCGGTCAGCATGGACGACGAAGACGAGCCCACCGATCCCTACGGGGCCAGCCGGCGCGCGGCAGGCGGCGGATCGTCCGGCTCGGCTCAACCTTGACGAGGCGAGAGCGCTACGCGCCGCGCTTCGGCGGGGGCGTGCTCATCGCCGTTCTCGCGCTCGGGTGTAAGACTCGCTCGAGCGACGAGGAGCGCCGCGCTGCCCAAGACGCTCGCGCCGTGGCCCCGAGCCCCATCGTCGCAAGCTCCCCGCCGCCGCACGTCCCCGCGAACATGGTGGCGGCCACCGAGCGAGGTTGCCGCGTCATGCGTCACACGGGGACGGCGTCGCTGCGCAGGTCGCCCGAAGGGTCGCCCGCGCCGCTCGCCGACGGCGAGCTCCTGCCGCCGCGCGCCACCGTCGAGCTCGCACCGGGCGCCGAGCTGACGATCCGGTCGACCGTCAGCACCCGGGAGTTCGGTGTGTCGGGCCCCGCTTCCTTCGAAGCTTGTGCCGGCGGTGAGGAAGCGATTCGTCTCGCGCTCGGGAAGGTCACTGGCTTTCCGGGCATGGGTGTCAGACCGGGAGCGGAAGTTTGGGTCGCGACGCCGCTCGGCGTGGTCCGCTTCAACGACTCCAAGATCGATATCGAGGTTCGCGTAGGAAGCCTCACCGTTGCGTCGGCTTCGGGGCGAGCGAGCTTCATGCCGCTCTTGGGGGTGCGCCTCGATCCAGCGTCGAGTGACGCGGGGGTTCTCGACGAAGTGTTCGTCCTTGCCGGCTCGAAGCTCGTGGCCGATCGCTTGCCGACACCGATCCCCAAGCTCCTCGCGGACCTCGTAGGCATGTGTGCGACGCAAGCCGCTTTGGCCGAAGACGCCGGCAAGAAGGTCGCGTCGCTCGCCCGGCCGGACGGCGGAAATTTCGGGGATCTGGCGTTTGCACACGTCCGCGCGAGGCAAAGGGCGCGAGCTGCTTGCGAAGGGGCGCGCGCCGCGCTTTCGCTGAAACCGGGCGCGCTCGACAGTGCGCTCGTTGCCCAATTGGGAGAAGCCGAGGAGACGTGGAAACGGCCCTACCCGATTAGCAATTGACACCCTTGCCTGCGCGCCGCTAGCGTCCCCTGTCGGGCGAACGCATGCGGGCTCAAGTGACGAAGGGCTGGTCCACTCATTCTCCAGCAGCGGTCTTGAGCCGGGGCCAAGGTGCCCTTCGGGCTCGCGCTTTGCTCGCGGGAACTCTTGCCGCGCTCTCGGTGTCGAGCCACGCGCTCGCCGACGAGCCGATCAAGACCGGCGAGCCCCACGTTTTGTCGGAGCCGGGCGAGGTTACCAACGTCGTCGACGCGTTCGACGGCGACGACCTCTTCGATCTGCACCTCACCCTCGGCTACCAATATTCGACCAAGTCGGCCAACATTCGCCGCGAGACGGCCATCGGCGATCCGACGCTGAACCCCGGCCTCTCGACGGGCAACTACACCGCCGGCAACATGAACGTTGCCAAATACGAAGAGAACACGTCGCGCCTGCTCACCCGCGCCGACATCGGCCTCTACAAAGACATCGCGCTCTTCTTGCGCATGCCGATCATCCTGTCCAACGATCGCAAGCTCGGCGATTTGAACGGTAGCTCCGGCGTGCAAGGCATCGTCCTCGGCGGCGGGCCGGCCGACACGGGGCCGCTCTTCACGCTTCCTTTCAACGCGCCTCAGCGGAGCGGCATCGAGTACCTCGCGCTCGGTCTCGACTTCGGACTCATGAATCAGTTTCGCGACCGGAGCAAGCCCACCTGGGTGGCAGGCTTCGAGGTGCGTCTCGGCGTGGGCGAGCCCATGCACGCGTGCAACGCGAACGCGCGGGCGCCAGAGGTCGAGTGCGCGCACTATTCGGATTTCGATCGCGACAACGATCCCACCAAGGGCAACACCACCGTGCCCGAGGGCTCCTTCGGGCCCGAGCGGAAACCAGGCGTATCGCGCGGCACGACGGGCCTCGAAATCCACTCCTTCATCTCCAAGCGCATCAAATACATCGAACCCTACGCCGGGTTTCGGACGCTCTTCGAGTTTGCGCAAGACAAGAGCGATTTCGGCGCGACCGATCTCAAAGGCTCGCTCGTCAACCACCCGCCGCTCGAAGGGTGGATCATCGCCGGCTTGCAGGTCATCCCGTGGGAACATCGCGAGCAGTTCCAGCGCGTGACCTTCGACGGCCGCCTGGCGGCCTCCTACCGCTCCGAAGGGCGTGACTACTCCGAACTGTTCGACGCGCTCGGAAGCTCCACCGCGGGCTCGCTGCGTCGCCCGAGCTATGCAAGCTATAAGGCCGCTATGCCCGGCAGCTCGGTGAGCGTCGCCGATCCGGCGTCCCAGCGCGTGTATTTCACGGGCATCACCGACGTGTCGGCCTTCATGTCGACGCGCGCGTCGCTCTCCGTTACCTGGCAAGCGGGCGAATACATCAAGTTCACGGCCGGCGGCGCCTACACGCGCCAACAGAGCCACGTGATCACCGCCGACCAGCCTTGCAACCCCGACTTCGGCGGCGACGTCGGCGCCGGCGGTCCCTGCCGGCTCGAAAAGAGCAACGGGGCCACCACCACCATCACCCCGACCGGCATCCCGAACCCCAACTACCGCCCCACCATCGACGCCGTTGGTCGCAGGTTCCGCGTCGACGACGCGAACCTTTGGGATGCTTGGGTCATGGGCACCGTGATGTTCTGATGCGCGCCTCGCGGCTCGCTCTTGGCTTTCGCGCGTTGGTGATCGTCGTCGGGGCCGGGGCGGGTGCTCGGGCCGAAGGCCCTCCGTCGGAGGGCGCCGCAAAAACGACGGACGCGACGCTCCTTCGAACTGTCGTCATTTCAGCTCGGCCCGCGGACAAGGCGTTGCGCGACGCGCCGCTCGTGGCGCGCGCCCATCAACTCGATCTCATTCTGAGCGACGCCGTGCAAGACCTCGGTCTCACGCTCGACTTGAGCGAACCGCTCGAGTCCGAAGAAGCCGAGCTCGCCGACATCGACTTGATCGCGCGCGCGACCAAGTCGCGGCGCCTCGTGGTGTATCCGAGCATCGATGCGCGAGGGTCGGAGCTCGTCGTGCGACTCGTCGTGGCGACGCCCGGCTCGAAGGTCGCGCTCGTGCGAACCGAAGCGGTCAAGGTCGCGGAGCTGGCCGTGCGCGCGGTCGTCATGTTGCGCGACGTCATGGCGGTGAAGACGTCGCCCGCTTCGCCCGAGGGGCAACTTGCGAAAGCCGACCGTCCCGTGCCGCCGGCGGCTCTGGTGGTGCCCGCGCGTTCGGCCGGGCGCTTCACGCTCGCCTTCAACAGCGCGCTCTTCGGCGGCTTCGTCGGCTACTCGGTGCAGCGCGGCAGTGGGAGCGACGATCCGCGCCTGCTCTTTCCGCTGCTCGCGCTCGGCACCGGCGTGGGGCTCGGCGCCTCGGCGATCATCGCCGAAGAATGGGACGTCGGTCTCGGCGACGCTTGGTACCTCTCGGCGGCCGCTTGGTGGCCGGCCCTGTCGGGGCTCGCCCTGGCGCGCAGTCGCCAAGAGGTCGATCCGCCCACCGAATACGGGTTCGCAGTCGTGGGCGCCTTGAGCGGCTTGGGCCTGGCGACGACATCGCTTGTTTTGGGCGGAGGCATGAGTCAGGGCGGTGCTCTGCTGACGCACTCGGGCGGCGCCGTGGGAACTCTGCTCGGTGGGCTCACCGAAGTCGCAGTGCGCGGCGATCTCGAGGGTGCGACGCCGTTCCGCGGCATCGGCTACGGAGCGGCGGCGGGCGTGCTCTTGGCGGGTACCTTGGCCGTCAAGCTCGACATCGAACCCTCGCGCGTCCTCGTCATCGACTTGGGCGCGGGGCTCGGCGGGTTGGCGGGGGCGGCCGTCACGAGCCCCTTCATCTTTCGCGAACGAACGCCGGCGGGCGATCGCTCGTTCGTCTTGGCTACGATGGGTGGCGCGGTGGCCGGCGGCGTTGCGGCTTGGCTCTGGAGCGGTCGCTCGTCCGCGGCCAAAGCCGATCTCCCTTTCGCGGCACCCTACGCGGGTGTCATCGCGACGTCGACCACGCCGTCGGGACGAACGGAGCCAGCGCTCGGCATCGGAGTCTCGGGCGCGCTACCTTAGGCCCCAAACATGGAACGACGATTTCGAGTCGAAGCCGGCAACGCCGGTGAGCGCATCGACAAATTCTTGGTCACGGTATTGCCGGGTCTCGGGCGCAAGGGGGCGCGTCGCCTCTTCGACGACGGCAAAATCCGGATCAACGGGCGAAGAACGAGCAAGGGTGACGTCGCTCGCGAAGGCGACGAAATCGTCGTCGACCTCGTCGAAACGTCAGGGCCGAACGCGGTCCCCGAGCCCGGTGCCGAGCTCGTCGTTCGCCTCGAGCGCGCCGAGGTCGTCGTCGTCGAGAAGCCGGCGGGGCAAGCGACGGCACCCATTCGCGACGGCGAGGTCGGTACGCTCGCCAACGCCCTCGTCGGGCGCTACCCGGAGATGGCGCCGATCGGTCACTCGCCGCGCGAGCCTGGGCTCGTGCACCGACTCGACACCGACACCTCGGGCCTCGTCGTCGCGGCACGGACGGCCGACGCCTTCGAAGCCTTGTCACGCGGTTTGAAGCAAGGCGCCATCGAGAAGTCGTACCTGCTCGTGTGCCACGCCGAAGGGCTCTCTTCGTCCGGCGAGATCGCCATCCCCATCGCCCACCACCCGAAGGACAAGAAGCGGATGTACGCGTGCATTCATCCGCGCGACGTCGCCCGCTATCATCCGCGCGATGCCAGCACATCGTTTCGCGTGCTACGCGTTGCCGGTGATTGGGCGCTCGTCGAGGCCCGCGCCCGGGCCGCCATCCGCCACCAGATTCGCGCTCACTTTGCTGCGATCGATCATCCGCTCGCCAGCGACGCGCTCTATGATGGCCCAGCCCAGCCCGGCCTAGAGCGCCACGCGCTCCACGCGAACTACATCGCTTGGAAAGGCGATGCGATCGTTTCAGCTTTCGAAGTGCGCTCGGGCCTCTCGGCCGACTTGGCCGAGGCTTTTCCGGCTTTCGCCGATTTTCGCGATCCGCTGCTGCTCGTCTGAGCACGCGCCCTTCGTCTTGGCGAGGCTCGCCACCGTGGGCGCCGCCGTGTCGGTTGCGCATCGCGCGAGCTTCGCGGCGAGCTCGGCCGTCATGGTGAGGGTGGGCAAGCGCGGTTTCAGCAAGACGACGCGCTCGTCGGGCTTGCGTCCCCGCATCCAGTGCGAACCAGGAACGAGGGCGCGGAACGCGTCGTGACACGGGCTCGCGTCGATCACCCGAACGAGCACCTCGGGCAAGAGGAGCGCGCCCCCGACGCCGCTCATCGCGACGTAGCCTACTTCGATGCCGGTGAAGCCGCGCCGCGGAACCTTGGGAGAAGCCAAGAGCCGGAGCTCGTCGAACTCGCCCTGGCCCTCGGGTAGGCGTCCCCACGCGATGGCGCGGAGCGCAGCGTTCTTGCGAAGATGCTCAGCGACACGGCGCAGCCGAGGGCCCGCGCTCGCGAAGGGATGGGGCGGCAGCTCGGCGCGCCGGCCCGTCCCGAAAAGCGGGAGCAACACGGCCGCGTCGAACGCCACGAGATACGCGCCGTAAGAAGAAGTGCGCGCCGCGATCACAGCGAGCGCGCCCAACGCCAAAAGCGAAAGGGAGAGCGCGAGCGCACCTCGCCTCGTGCTCGCGTCGAGCCAGGCGAACTCGGGCAAAGTCGGATGCGCGAAGGCTTCGTGGTCCGCGAGCGGCAGCCAGCGCCCCGGTCCTCGCGGCCGCCGCAACCAGGCCGGCGGCAAGTACCACGTGAGCGTCATGGCCAAGAGCACGAGCAGCGTGCCCCACCACGGATCGTCGGCGTGGAGTTGCAGCGCGATGCCCGCCGTCAGCGCGGGTCCCGCCAAGAGCGTGCGAAGCGTCGTTCCGATGGGCAAGAGTGGTCGCGGTCGAGCCAGCCCACTCGCGAGCTTCTTCACGTGGCGCGCTTTGCACCCGACGAGCAGGGAGAAGCCGACAAGGACAATCGCCGCTCCGCTCAAATAGGCAAGGCGCTCCTCCGGCGATGTCACG
>DATEMX010000421.1:0-8061 GCA_035275365.1 Polyangiaceae bacterium
GGAAACGGGGTCACGGTGAGACAGCTTGACCGAGGTTTCTTACTAGTTCAGACCGAACGAGCCGCCACGCCTCACCTCTCTTAGGCTCGAGCACCCCAAATCTGCCAGTCCGGTCAGTCCTCGAGTTGGCGGATGCCCGCTCCGATGATCGATCTGTAGCGAGAAATCTGCGGCGGTAATGCTACTTCGAACATTGATGCGTGGCGCACGCCGAAAACTCGCTCGCGCATTGCGAGACGGCGCAGGTATCGCACTCCGTGCCGCCGCCGGCGCACGCCTCGCTGCACTTGTTGCTCACGCACGTGATGAACGGCAAGAGGCGGTCGGTTCCGCCGGTACATCCTTTGGCGACGCATTTCTCCCAGCACGGTCCGACGAGCACGCCTCCCGGGGTAAACTTCGGAGCTTCGGAAGCAGGACATTGTTGCACGCACGAGACTTGACTCATGCACGTGTCGGTGCCGGAGCCATCGACGGACAAGTTTTGGCACTGTTCGAAGTCCGCATCGAGCTTGGGGTAGTAGATTCCGGCATACACGCACATCTCGCTCGTTGCCGCGTTGGGACCCTGAAAGACGTCGGTGGTGTCGGGATTCGCGTAGTCGCACTGGATGCGAAACACGGAGCCCGCGGGGATCGGTTTGGGCCCCGTGAAATCCTCGGGGTGCTCCCAGTCGTCCGTTTCGTGAAAGGGCCCCTCGCTGGTGGGGGCTGCCATGCTCGGGTCGAGCCAGACCTTCATCGACTTGCCGCGCTGGTGGTAGTGCGTGAAGCTGCTCATGACGGAGATGTTGGCGGGCGCCTCGCAGCGGATGCCAGAACTCGCCGTGCCCTGCGCAGGCACGTAGATGAACGGATCATAGAAGAGGAAGAAGCTTGCCTCCGTTTCGATCTGTTCTTTCGGCGCCGTGCTGAGATCGAGCGACACCGTAGCCTCGATCGGATCTTTCGACGAGTTGAGGTAGTGGGCCTGCAACATGAGGACCTGCTTGGCCTTGAATCGCAGCCCGACCCCTTGAGGGAGCTTCGAACCGCCCTCCCGCGACTGGGCTCCGTAGATGATCCCCCTCGTGTGTTGCATGACGGGCTCGTCGCCGTTCACGCAGTCGTATTGGCCCCTGAGGTCGGAGGGAATCTCCGCGAGATCGGTGAGGTAGACGAGAAAGTGGTGGCTGCCGGCCGAGTAGTGATGCGAGAGCGCCACCGCTTCGATATCGGTATCGTTGGGTAGCGTGACGAACTGGCATTGGTGCAGCTCTTTGCCGGATGGTACCGACAGCGACATGGAGACGCTGAGCGCCGGCCCGCCGCCGGCGTCACTCGTCGTTGGGCCGCCGGGCAGAGCAGACGACGACGAACAACCAACGAGAAGGAAAACCACACCTAGACGTCCAAGCGCCGTTCGCATGTCCCCATCCTCTGACACATCACTCGCTGATGGCAATGAGTTCTTGTGACCGTCAAGATTCTGGCTCTACCTCGCCGCCCACCACGCTCTCGACGCCCAAGAGGTGTGCGACCTCGGCGTCGCAAGGTCGCCGAAAGACCTCGGCCACCTCGCCCGATTGTCGAACCTCGCCTCCCACGAGCACTACCATGCGCTCGCCGAGCGCCAGCGCTTCCATGCGATCGTGCGTCACGATGAGCGTCGGGATGGCGAAGCGCGCGAGGTATCGGCCGAGCTCCGCGCGGACCCTCTCGCGCGTCGGCGCGTCGAGCGCAGACAGCGGTTCGTCGAGCAAGAGCAGCCTGGGTTTTCGCACGACGGCGCGCGCCAGCGAAACTCGCTGCATCTCGCCGCCGGAGAGCGCCCTCGGGCGCTTCTCGGCGTGGGCGCCGAGCTCGAGCGCGTCGAGCATGCCCTTGACCGACGCAGCGCGCTCTCTTCGGCCTATGTCTCGGAGGCCGAAGCCGACGTTCTCCGCCACCGTGAGGTGCGGAAAGAGCGCGTAGTCTTGGGCCACGTAGCCGATGCACCTTCGCTGCGGTGAAAGGGATCGATTTCCGCGCTCGAACCAAATCTCTTCTCCGAAGCGGATCGTGCCAAATTCGGGATCGTCGAGCCCCGCGATACAACGCAGGATGGTCGTCTTGCCGGATCCCGAGGCGCCGAAGAGTACCGTCACCTGATAGCGATCCACGGGGATCGTGAGGTTGCTCGTGACCGAGAGCGAGCCCCGCTCCTTCGTGAACCGCGCCGTGAGAGCACCTGCCATCAGATGAAAGTCCGGCGCTGCAGTGTGTACGTGCCCATGAGGACGGCGAGCGAAAACATGAGCAAAAGGGCCGACGTTCGCGACGCGGCCGCGTAGTCGAGGCTCTGCATCTGATCGTAGATCGATATCGAAACCGTGCGGGTGGCACCCGGGATGTTGCCGCCTACCATCAAGACGACGCCAAACTCCCCCACCGTGTGGGCGAACGTGAGGACCGTGCCCGATACGATGCCAGGCCACGAGAGCGGGGCGATGACCCGAAGAAACGTCGACGTTCGTGAGACACCGAGGCTCCAAGATGCCTCGACGAGCCGCCGATCGACGGCGGCGAATGACGAACGCAACGGTCCGACGAGGAAAGGCAGACTATAGAGGCACGATCCGACCATGAGGCCGGCGAACGAGAACGGTAGCGTGCTGCCGAAGAGTCGCTCGCATAGCGCTCCGAGCCAAGTGTGCGGACCGAGCAGAAAGAGCAAGTAGAAGCCGAGCACGGTGGGCGGCAGGACGAGCGGCAGCGCCACCACGGCCTCGATGAAGACGCGCGCGCGGTGGCGAGTCGAAGAGAGCCACGCGGCCAGCGGTGTCCCCAGGACGAGGAGCACCGCCGTGGTGCAGGAAGCCAACTTCAGCGTGAGCGCGAGCGCCTCGTAGTCCATCTGTTCAGCGAGGGGCCACGAAACCGTAACGTTCGAGCTCGGCGCGTCCTTCGGGCGCCAGCACGAAGCTGCGAAGGGAGTTGGCCAGGTCGGCGTCGCGAGCCCACGCCAGAATCACCGCGGCCTGGTCGAGCGGAGGGTAGGCGCTTTCGGGGATCTCCCAATAGCGACCCTTCGGCTTCATCGTGGGAGCGAGCGCGAGCGAAAGCGCGATGACGCCGATGTCGGCGGCGCCCGAGTCGATGAACTGCGCCGCTTGCGCCACGTTCTCGCCCAGCACGAGCTTCGGCTTCGCGGCGTCGTAGACCCCGAGCGACTTCATCGCTGCCTCGGCGGCTCGGCCATAGGGCGCGTGCGCGGGGTTGGCGATCGCGACTCTCCGCACCTCTGCGAGAGCGAGCGACTTCATGCCGAGGTCCGCGAGATCGATGGTGGAGGCCGCGGGCACCCAAATCACGATCCGCCCTCGCCCATAGGCGAACTTGCTGTCTTTTACCGCCATCCCTTTTTCGATGAGCCTGTCGGGGTAGCTCGCGTCGGCCGAAAAGAACACGTCGAAGGGCGCACGGTTCGAGAGCTCGGCGAAGAAGTTCCCCGACGAACCGTAGACGATCCGGACGTCGGCGCTGGGGTGCAAAGGGCGAAATTTCGCGAGCAGATCGTCCATCGCGAACTTGAGGTCGGAAGCGGCGGCGATCGAAACGACGCCGGCCTTTGCGCCTGCGTACGGAGGTGCTGGTCTCGAGCACGCCCCGAGGCCGAGGACCAGGGCGACGACGAGAATGACCAAGGCGTGCATGAGCGTGAGCGGCCGCAGCCTACGCCCCCGGTGGGCGGCGGGCAACGTCGTGGGCGGTTCGCGCTCGGGTGTGCGAAGGACACCGCGCGATCCAACGACCTGGTAGCGAGAATCTGACACGCGCGCGCTAGGCGCTCGGCCCCGTCGACATCGGCGGATGGGCAGCGTGCCGCCCAGGCACAAGGTCACCGATCGACATGGACCTGGCCGAGAAAACGACCGCAGTGGCATTCGGACGCATTTGGGCGACATTCGTGCTGGAGGAGCACCTCGCCAAAGCAGGCCCAATTCCCGTCGGCTTTCCGGGCGATCTCCACGATGCGTGGCTCCTCGCGGGTCGCGTGACCGACGATCCGACCAGGCGTAAGCAGCTCACGGCGGTCATCCGCGGCCAGGCCGAGCAAAGTTGGCACGCGATGACGAGGTACACCGACGCGCCGTCGTCCGGGCCGTCAGGGCATCAGCGCTGAAATCGATGCCGCCAAGCGTGCTGGGCGATCATCAGCTCTTCGTCGGTGGGAACGACCCTCACGATGCAGGGGGCGTCGAGGGGACTGATGACGTCATTCGATTCTCGGTTCTGTTGCCGGTCGACATACACCCCGAGCACCTCGAGACCGGCACAGATGCGCGCTCTCACGGGCGCGGCGTGCTCGCCGATGCCGCCCGTGAAGACGAGCGTATCGAGCCCGCCCAGTACGGTATAGAGCCCACCTATCGCCTTGCGGGCTCGGTAGCAGAACGCCTCGAACGCTAGGCCTGCGCGTTCGTCCTTGGCGCGACGCTCGAGCACCGATCGCATGTCGGACGAAGAATCGGCGGCGCCGCTCGGAAAATCGGCGGTGTCGACGAGGTTTCCGTTGCGCAGGGCCACCATGCTCGCCGTCGCGCCCAGATGGGCCACGATCGCCCGCCCGAGCTCTTCTTTGCCCAAGGTTTCGAGGACATATTCGTACGAGAGCCCGTGCATGCCGAGGCTCCGGGTGATCGGGGACGAATCCAGCGAAGACGATGCGCGAGCCATCGTTGGCAGCGAACCGTGAAACGCCGTGTCGAAGCAGGCGACCTGCGAGCTCTCGGGGTAGCGCCTCCACGCTGCGTCGACGCACGAGAGCGCGGGCGCATGACGGGGCTCCGGTGCGTTGGCGAGGTGCGCGATCGACTCGAGGAGCTTCGCGTCGATACGCTCGGGGGCGCGATGGTGACCGGCGCCGACCAAAATGCGATGCCCGACCGCGCGGGGTGCTTCGCGCGAAGCCGCGTCGAGGGCATCGAAAGCCGCCGCCGCCGCGGCCAAGTGGTCGGGGTAGGAGCCCGAGTGCTCGCGAGCCAGCTTGCCGTCGTCGCCCCGAAGCCACAACCGGCCGCCGTCGCGTCCTACGCGCTCGACGGCCCCGAGGGCGAGGCGCCGATCGCACGAAGGGGTGCCCGCGAAAAGAGCGAACCTGAGAGAGGTGGAGCCGGCGTTGAGCGCCAATGTGAGATCTTCGTCGCTCATCGGGCAAGCCTGCGTTCTCGTGAGCTCCCTCGACAATCGTCTGGAGGTCGCACGGGGCGAGCTACGGCGTTTCATCCGGCGCGGGAGGTCCTCCGCCGTGGAAAGTGCCAGGCGGCGAAGCCGCCTTCGCGCAAAGCGCGGGCTTGGCCAAAGTCGGGCCCGACTTTGGCCAAGCGGCACTAGGGTCAAGGAACGCGCGCTCGATGTCGACTTGGCTCCGCCGCGGTCACAATCGGCGTCTCTTGGAGAGCCCCATTCGCCTCTACGCGTTCGAGGTGCTCGCGGTCTTGTCGCTCTTGACCGCCGTGCACTTCTCGGATCGGCTCGCGAAGGTCGAGCGCGTCGCCCTGGCGGCCATGGGAGCGCTCTTCGCAGCGTGGCGAGCCGTCCCGCTCCTGCGCTCGATGGCGTCCAACCTGCGCGAGCCGCGCGAATGGGATTTTTTGTGTTTTTGGCTGTGGGGTCGCCTCGGCAATCTCCGCGTCGACTTCTACGATCCGCAAAAGCTCGCAGAGCTCGCGGCCTCGTTCGACGTGAGTCGGGAATTTTCGAGGGGCGTCACCGATGTCGGCTTCTGGTACGCCCCGCCCACCATGCTCCTCTTCGCGCCGCTCGGCGCGATCGGCCTCCGAACGGCGCTCTTCTCCTGGTACCTGGCGCAAGCTGCCTTCGCGTGCGCCGCCGCGCGCTTGCTCTGGAAAGAAGGTTTTCCGGCGGAAGACCGCCTCCTCGGCCTTGCCGCCGTCGTCGTCGCCGTCGTCACGTTGCCGCCCGTTCGGAGCACGGTTTGGTTCGCGCAAACCAACTTCATGACGCTCGCCTTCTACCTCTTGCTCGTCCGCGATCGCGAGCGGCCTCGCGCGGCCCTTTGGCTCGTGCTTGGCACCTTGGTAAAGCCCTATTTTGCCTTGCTCTTGCTCTATTTCGCGGCCACGAAAGCGTACCGTGTGCTCGGGCACGTGGCGCTCTTGGGGCTCGCCGCGATCGGCGCCACGGCCCTGTGCTTCGGGGCGGCACCGCTTCGCTCGTTCTTCGCGACGAGCCCCGCTTCGCGCGTACCGCGCTTCGTCTACGGTGAGCCGATCAACCAATCGCTCTTGGGGACGTTGCTTCGCCGGTCGGGCGGCGCGCTCGAGGGCTCGATCCTCGAGCAGCGGGCCTATGTCGTCATCGTCGTGCTCCTCGCGTTGGCCTTGATGACGGCGATTCGGCGTTCGGGTTCGGCGCGTCGAGAGGGTCCTTTGCACGTCAACTTGCTCTTCGCACTCTTGGTGTATCCCGGCACGCTCGCGCACTACAGCGTGATGCTCCTCGCGCCGCTCTTTGCCCTCTTTCGGCGGCGAAACCATCTGCCAAACGGTGCTCCGGCGGTCCTCGCTCTCTTCGCGCTCGTCTTCGCCATTCTCGGCGCCGACCGCTTCGAGAGTCACAATTTTTGGGCCAACCTCGCCGTTTGGGTGGCGAGCATGGCGGCTTGCGTCCATCCAGCGGGTGCGAGCCGCGCCCTGGCCGCTCCCTCGGGGGCTCGATCTTGACCCCGCGAGGACCTCCGCCAGTAGTGTTAGGATGACTGGCCCATGCTCCGAGTCGGCGACATTGCGCCCGAAATCGATGCGACGACGACCGACGGGACGCGGTTCGTCCTTTCGGCGGCGACGGGGCTCTGTACCATCGTCTTTTTTTTCCCGCGCGCGTTCACCACCGGCTGCACCGCCGAGGCGGAGCACTTTCGCGACAATCGCGCCGAGCTCCAAATGGCCGGCGCACAGATCGTCGGCATCAGCGCCGACGACGCGGAGACGCAGTGCCGCTTTGCCCGAGAGGTGGGCACGCGCTTTCCGATGATCGGCGACCCCGACGGAACCATCGCGAAGTCGTACGGCGCCAAGTGGTTCTTCGGGCTCACGCGCCGCGTGACCTTCGTCATCGGAAGAGGGCGTCGTGTCGAGGCCATCTTCGAGCACCGAACCTTCGTGCCGTTCAAGCCTACCGATCCGCTGGCCTTCGTCGACGAAATCCTCGCCTTCGTCGAGCGCTTGCGCCAAGGTCGGGCGGGCGAATCGGGCTCGCAATGACGACGCTCGATCGGCTCGGCCTCGTCGGCACGACCGTGTCGGGGAAATACGACGTCGAGGGCGTCGTCGACGAAGGCGGTTTCAGCCTCATCTACCGCGCCGTTCATCGCATCTGGAAGCAGCCGGTCGCACTCAAATGTTTCAAGCTCGGGAGCCGCCTTGCACCCGAGAAGCGCGCGGCGCTCCTCGATGACTTCATCCGTGAGGGCGCGCTCTTGAGCGAGCTTTCGCGCCGCAGCGCCGCCATCGTCCAAGCGCGTGACGTCGGCACGCTCACGACTGCAGGAGGCGAGCAGATCGCCTACCTCGTCTTGGAATGGCTCGACGGAAGCTCCCTCGAGAAGATGCTGAAGCGTGAAGGCGCGAGCAGCGCGGGGGAGCCGTTCGCGGCGCCCTGGTCACAGCGGCGCCTCATGCGCGTGCTCGAACCCGTCGCGTCGGCGCTCGACATCGTACACCGGCAAGGTATCGCCCATCGCGACGTGAAGCCGGCCAACATCTTCGTCACGGGCGAGCTCGACGGCGAAGACATGTTCGTCAAAGTGCTCGACTTCGGCATCGCCAAGGTCGTCGGTTCGGCCGAGTACGACATCTCGTTCGCGCGCACGCAAGGCGAAGTGACCTCGTTTACACCGCGCTATGGCGCGCCAGAGCAGTTCAGCCGCGCCAGGGGAGCGACAGGTCCGTGGACCGACGTCTACGCCTTGGCTCTCGTGTTCTCCGAGCTCGTGTCGGGAAAGCCGGCGCTCGCCGGCGGCGATTTCATCCAATTTGGCGTCGCGAGCGCCGATCCCGGGCACCGGCCTACGCCGCG
>DATEMX010000422.1:0-6638 GCA_035275365.1 Polyangiaceae bacterium
TTCGGGCGTGAGCCGCTCGGTTCGCTCGAGGAGCTCACGAGCGCGCAGATCGGCCCCTCGAATCTCGCGCTTTTCGTCGTCTGCGAGGGTCAAGATGCGCAGCGTGAGGATCTCGTCAATTTCCGTCGAATCGAAGAGATCGCCGGCGCTCTCGGCGGCGATCTCGGGGTAGTCGTAGAGGATGATGGGGCACGAGAGCATGACGTCCTTCGCGGGCTTTCCGACGAGCACGGGCCAGGTTCCTACGTTCGAGCATGCGCTGGCATATTCGCTCCAGGCGGCGGGGGGGTCGATCATCGAGACGAACGAGCCCCCTCGGAGCCCGAGGAGCGTATGGGCGGCCAAGAGCGTGCGCGCGAGATCGCTCGACGCCGACGATGCCTGCTCGCCGGGGAGGGCTCCGCTTTGGTTCGTGAGGCGCACGCGGACGCGGTAAAGCGTGTCGGCGAGTCGTCCGGCGAGCACCGCCACGTGCCCGCGAACGGGCAATTGCTCGGGGTGCTCGGCGGAGAACGCAAAAGGGAAGATCCGTTCTGTGAGCACCTCGTCGAGCCGGAGCGCGCCCAGCGTGAGCTCTCGCTCGACGGCTTCTTCGCCGAGGCTTCGCGCAGCAACGAGGTGCAAGAACTTGACGCGAACGGTGAGAGTCGCGCCGTCGTGCGCTTGGGCCAGGCACTCCGTTTGCGCGAACGTGCGATCGGGCTCGCCCTCCGTTCTCGACGGCTGAATGCCGCCCAAGGTCCATCGAAGGTGGTTCTTGAGTGCGCCCTTGCGATAGGGATAGAGGAGATACCCTTCGTAGAGCACCGCCTCGGCGATCGACCTCGCCGTGTCGAAGCCCGCGAACGTCACGATCCCCCTTCGGAGCCGCGGCCGAGCAGCCGCTCGAGGACCTCATCCCAAGTGGACAGGCCGTGGGTCGCGCGGTAGCGCTGGAGGCGATCGAACACGTCTTTGCCGAGCGAGACCACGGCGGAGTTGGGGTAGTAGTGATCGATGAGCTGCCGGTGGACCGAAACGGGCAACCGGTAGGCGCTCTCGGTCGACCACGCCACGGGGGCCACTTGGAGCTCGGCTGTTGCGCCGCGATAGAACACGGTGCCGCTGTAGAGCAAGAGCAGCGGGACATCGCCGTCGAGCAAGCCATGGAGGTACTTCGGCGCGGCGAGGCTCATATCGTAGGTGCACGGCAGGTGCAGGGTGATCTCGACCTCGTCGACGAAGGTGGGCAAAGTGAACGCGACGTGCGTCCACAGGAAGCTCTTCAGCGTGTCGCGATAGCGGTCAGGCCCGCCGAAGAGCGGTGTGAGGTTCTCTTGTTCGCGCGCGGCGTAGCGCCGCCCGCTCGGCTCGATGCGAACTTGGCACTGAAGGATGGCGCTATGGATCGTCTCGCCCTTCTGCCCGTTGGCGACCGCCACGTCGAGCGCGATCGTGGGCGACGCCGCGTACTCCACCGCCGAGGCGCCCTCTACGCGGAAGGAGAGCTCAGGCATGGCCGTCTCCGTTGACGTCGCGGGTGCCGGTGCGTACCAGGCGATGTGCGGGGATGAGGGCCGAGGGAACCTCGTGGCCGCCGTGCGAAGGGCCTTCCACGATCTCGAGTCGATCGACGTCGGGGGCGACCGCGACGATGGCGTCTTCGATGGCCCTCCGCAAGAACGGCGGTTGATCATGAGGAGCGCCCTTGAGGCGCACGGTGACCACGCCCTTTTGAATCCCGACCAGCTCGACGCCGGCGCCGTGCGCCGCGAGGTCGGCGCGCGCCGCGTCGAGCCCACGCCGAAGGCGCGCTTCGAGGGGCTCCGGGTGGAGGCCATGGAGCAAGAGGAGGCTCCCCAAGAGGTCGTCTCGCCCGAAGGCTCCGAGGAGCGCCTGGCCCACGGGGCCGGCTTCGGCGATGCGCCCCAGCATGCGGGAAAATCCGTCGGCGTGAACGTCGAGCAGCGTGGTGACGATCGCGCGCGCCGTGTCGACGCTGCGCTCGTCGCACGTGCGCTCGAGATCGCCGAGGAGCGTCTCGATGCGGTCGAACGGGTTCTTTCCGGGCGTCGTCATCCTCGTCCTAGCGAATGCCGAAGGTGGGCGAATGCTTGACCATGATCTCTTTGCCGTTGCCGAGGTACATGTGCACGCCACACGGCAAGCACGGATCGAAGCTGCGCACGGCGCGCATGATGTCGATGCCCTTGAACTGGTCGGGCCCGTTTTCCTCGAAAATCGGCATGTTCTCGACGGCGTCTTCGTAGGGGCCCGGCGTGCCAAACGAGTCGCGAGGGCTCGCGTTCCAAGGCGTGGGCGGGTAGGGGTGATAGTTGGCGATCTTTCCTTTGCGGATGACCATGTGGTGCGAGAGCACGCCCCGCACGGCCTCGTGAAAACCGCAGCCGATGCCCTCTTCGGGAACGGTGAAGTCGGTCCACGTCTTGGTGCGGCCCGCGTGGAGCTCTTGGAACGCGCGCTCGACGAAGTAGAGCGCAGCGGCCGCGCTATAAGCTTGAAAATAGGTTCGCGCGCGGTTTCGCTCGAGGGCGTTGCTCCATTGGGGGATCTTCCACTCGAACTCGACCTCGGGCATCGACACCGTCTTGGGGAGGTAGATCTTGACGGTATGGCCGGTGGCCTTGACGTAGCCGAAGTCGACGGTGCCGGCGAGCGCTGTCGTCCACAGGCGCGCGAGCGCGCCCCCGCCCGTGTCGAGCGCGAGGTGCTGCCCGGTTCGCTTGTCGAACCAACGCGGCGACATGACCCAGGTGTAGTTGCCCTTGAAATCGCGCTTCTGCGGCTTCGGCGTCGTCGTTTGGTTCCACGGATGGCGTTGATCGATGGCGTTGCCCAACGGATCGGTCTTCACGAAGGTCTCGCCGCCTTGCCAATCCTCGTAGAACGAGCTGCCGAGCAAGATGCGGATGCCGAGGTTGATGTCGACGAGATCGGTGGTGACGAGCTCGCCGTCGACGATGACGCCGGGGGTGACGTACATGCGCCGGCCCCAGGTCGCCATGTTCTTGTAGGTGTAGTCGCATGCCTCGGGATCTTGGAACGAACCCCAGCACCCCAAGAGTACGCGACGGCGCCCCACCTCCTCGTAACCGGGCAACGCTCGGTAGAAGAAGTCGAAGAGGTCGTCGTGCAGCGGCACGACCTTCTTCATGAACTCGACGTATTTCATGAGGCGCACGAGGTAATCGGTGAAAAGCTGCTGGGTCGGCACCGTGCCCACACCGCCAGGATAGAGCGTAGAGGGGTGCACGTGGCGGCCTTCCATGAGGCAAAACATCTCGCGCGTGAGGCGACTCATCTGCAGGGCTTCGCGATAGAACGCGCCGGTGAAAGGGTTGAGCGATCGCATGATGTCGGCGATCGTTCGGTAACCGTGCCACTTGGCGCCCGGCGCCTCGGTCGTCTCCGCTTTGGCGAGAACCGAAGGGTTGGTCTCTCGGACCATCTGCTCGCAGAAGTCGACGCCCACCAGGTTGTCTTGGAAGAGGTTGTGGTCGAACATGTATTCAGCGGCTTCGCCGAGGTTCACGATCCATTCGGCCATCGCCGGTGGCACTACGCCGAAGGCCATGTTCTGGGCATAGTTGGCGCAGGTAGCGTGGTTGTCGCCGCAGATGCCGCAGATGCGGCTCGTGATGAAATGGGCGTCGCGCGGGTCTTTGCCCTTCATGAACACGCTGTACCCTCGGAAAATCGAGGACGTGCTGCGGCACTCCGCCACCACGCGATTCTCGAAATCGATCTTGGTGTAGATGCCGAGACTCCCCACGATGCGCGTGATGGGATCCCACGACATCTCGACGAGCTTTCTCTCGCCGGAAAAACCGCCTTGAATCGTCATCGCTGGGTCACGCCTTTCGGTAAGTCGTCGGGTGGTAGCCGGTAGTGAGCTCGGATTCGTTGTGGCGATAGCTGGGCTCGCGGTTGAGCGACATCTTCGTGAACGAGCGCAGCGCGCGCACGGTTCGGCCGTACATGCCGACCGCCGACGACGACATGATCGCGCCGGGCGGCTCGTTCATGAAGGGCATGAACTTGTCCGGGAAACCCGGCATCGTACAGCCGATGCAAACGCCCCCCACGTTGGGACACCCGCCGATGCCGCCGGCCCACCCGCGCTTGCCGACGTTGCACTGGACCACGGGGCCCCAGCAGCCGAGCTTGACGATGCATTTCGGCGAGCCGTATTCGTCGGCGAAATCGGCCTGCTCGTAGTAGCCCGCGCGGTCGCAGCCTTCGTGGAGCGTCGGTCCGAAGAGCCACGTCGGCCGGCCCGCTTCGTCGAGCGAGATCTTCGGCGCCAGGCCGGCCAGCTGGTAGAGGAGATAGAGCAGCGTCTCCATGAAATTGTCAGGCTGCACCGGGCAGCCGGGCACGTTGACGATGGGAAGGCCTGCCTTCGATTTCCACTTCGCGCCGAGGTAGTCGGAGAGGCCCATCGCGCCCGTAGGGTTGCCGGACATCGCGTGGATGCCGCCGTAAGCGGCGCACGTACCGATGGCGACCATGGCAACGGCACCCGGCGCGAGCTGGTCGATCCAGGTGCAAGTCGTAATCGGCTGACCGTTCTCGTCTTGACCGAAGGCTGCCCAGTAGCCTTCGTCTTTGATCTTCTCGTTGGGGATCGACCCTTCGACGACGACGACGTAGGGGTCGAGCTTTCCCGCGATCGCGGCGCGAAACGAGGAGAGAAAGTCTTCGCCGCCGAGCGAAAAGGCGAGAACGGGGTGATACAAATTCACCCGCGGAAGCCCCGGAATGGCTCCGAGGACGATGTCTTCCAGACTCGGTTGCGTGGCGGCCGTAATGGAAACGGTGTCGCCGTCGCAACCGAGGCCCTGCGTGATCCACAGGATGTTCACCTCAGGCGTGGCAGGGGAGCGCTGCGTTTTGCGACCGTACGGCACTTCGTCTCGCTGCATGACCGGCCCCTCTCTTCCGAACTCAGCAAATGCGCGGTAGCTGCTCGCCCATGAGCAGCGGCACGATGCGCTCTTTGCCGAGCGCAGTTTGGGTGGTGACCATGCCCGGGTGGCGGGCCACGACGTCGCCGATGATGGCGGCGTGACGACTGAGCGGGTGCGCGCGCATCGCCGTGAGGAGGACGTCGGTATGTTCCGCCGGCACGATGGCGACGAGCCGCCCTTCGCACGCCACGTGCACCGGTTCGAAGCCGAACATCTCGCAAGCCGCGCGGACCTCGCGGCGCACCGGGATGGCCGCCTCTACGAGCTCGATACCCGCTCGGGAGGCGGCGCAAATCTCGTGAAGCGCGCTCGCGAGACCGCCGCGCGTCGGATCGCGCATGCAACGAATGTCCGGACACGCCGCCAACATGGCCGTAGCGAGCCCGGCCAAAGGCGCGCAGTCGCTCTCGAGCACGGTGTCGAACGAGAGCCCCTCGCGCACGGACATGATGGCGATGCCGTGGTCGCCGATGGTGCCCGAGACGAGGACCTTGTCACCGGGCAGCGCGGCGTGCGCGGACAGCGAGACACCTTCGGGCACGAGTCCCACGCCCGACGTCGTGATGAAGATCTGGTCGCCCTTGCCGCGATCGACCACCTTGGTGTCGCCCGCAACGAGGAGCACCTCGGCCTCGTCGCACGCGCGCCGCATCGAAGCGACGACCCGCTCGAGATCGGCGATGGGGAGCCCTTCTTCGAGGATGAACGCCGCCGAGAGGTAGAGGGGTTTCGCGCCACCCACCGCGAGATCGTTGACGGTTCCGCAAACGGCGAGGCGTCCGATGTCGCCGCCCGGGAAAAACAGGGGGCGGACGACGAAGGAATCGGTGGTGAAGGCGAGCCGCGCGCCGGGAGGCATGTTGACGCCGAGCGTGGCTTGATCTTCGAGGCGCGAGAGGGTGGGGTTGGCGAAGGCCGGCAAGAACACCTGCTCGATCAGATCCATGCCGAGGCGGCCGCCGCTGCCGTGTCCGAGGACGATGTGCTCGTAGCGCCGCGCCGGCACCGGGCAGACGTCGGCGGGCGAAGGCGCGCTCGTGCGAGAGGCCATGTCAGAGGACGTCTTCCTGGCCGCGTACGACGTGCACGAGGTCCCACAACACATGGATGAGCGCGAGGTGTGTCTCTTGAATGCGGTGGATGCTGAAGCTCGGTACGACGAAGCAGTGGTCGCAAACGCCGCTCATTCGTCCGCCGTCGTTGCCCGTGAGCCCCACGGTGAGCATGCCGATTTCGCGTGCCGCCGCGAGCCCGCGCAGCACGTTGGTCGAGCGGCCGCTCGTGGAGATTGCGAACGCGATGTCGCCCTTCTTGCCGAGCAGGCGGACCTGCTTGGCGAAGACGACGGCGAAGTCGTCGTCGTTGCCGATGGCGGTGAGCAACGTCGCGTCGGACGACAGCGCGGTCGCCGGGAGTGCAGGCCGCTTCCCGAGGACGGGGTGGGCGAACTCCACGGCGAGGTGTTGCGCGTCGCAGGCGCTGCCCCCGTTGCCCATCGCGTAGAGGTGCGCGCCCGCGTCGAAGGTTCGGGCCATCGCCTGTGAGCAGGCCACGATGTCGTCGGCGGATCGGGCGAAGAAGTCGCGCTGAACGTCGGCGCTCTCGGCGCTCTTGCGCCCGATCGAGGCCCGCAAATCGGAGAGCACCTTCACCACGCACCTCCCAATG
>DATEMX010000423.1:0-4899 GCA_035275365.1 Polyangiaceae bacterium
TCGCGTATCGGGAGCTCGGCGGCACGTTCCTCGACCGGCGTGACTCGACCAAGCTTGCCAACCGCCTCGTTCGTCGCCTCGAAGGGCTGGGCCTGAAGGTCACCGTAGCCGGGGCAGCCTGACCGAGGTTTCTTACTAGGCAATCCATACCGGCGGCCGCTCGACGATGCCGAGGTGATTCCTTCGAGCTCGCTCGCCGAACCGAAGCTACGCCGCACGGGGAACGACGTTGGCCTTCACCCACTCGATGATCTGAGCGAGCGACGTGCCCGGCGTGAAGACGCCGCGCACGCCGGCCGCTTCGAGCGCGGGGATGTCGTCCTCCGGGATGATGCCTCCGCCGAAGACGACGACGTCGGTCGCGCCCTTGGCGCGCAACGCTTCGAGCACCGCGGGGAAGAGCGTGTTGTGCGCGCCGCTCATGATGGAGAGCCCCACGGCGTCGACGTCTTCCTGCAGGGCCGCGTTGGCGATCATCTCGGGCGTTTGGTGGAGGCCGGTGTAGATGACCTCGAAGCCCGCGTCCCGCAGGGCGCGCGCGACGATCTTGGCGCCACGATCGTGCCCGTCGAGGCCGGGTTTGGCTACCAAGATGCGCACTCGACCGGTCGTCATTTCAATCCTTGGATAGCTCTATCACGCAGTCGTCGCCTACCATCAGCGATAACGCGCCACGGCGCACGGCGCCGGGCTCCACGACGACGCGTTTTCCGATGAGCGAATCTTCGAGGCGGCGCACGTCGGCGATGTGGCTATTTTCCATGAGGACGCAGTGTTCGACGTTGGAGCGATGGATGGTGACGCCTTCGCCGATGGCGGTAAACGGGCCGATGCGCGAGTCGGACACGACGGCTCCTTTGCCGATGACGACGGGACCGCGAATGCTCGAACGTTCGACCCGCGCGCCCTTTTCGAGCCGAACCCGCCCGACGATCTGACTTTCGGCGTCGACTTCGCCCAAGATCTCGTGCTTCAGCCAGTCGTCGAGGACGGTTTGGTTGGCGATGAGAAGATCGTCTTTTTTGCCCGTGTCGAGCCACCACGACGTGAGGCGAGAGAACTGGACCTTGCCCCCCTGTTCGATGAGCTTGCTGATGGCGTCGGTGATCTCGAGCTCGCCGCGCGCCGACGGCTTGATGGCCGCGATGGCTTCGAAAATGGACGAGCGAAACATGTAGACGCCGACGAGCGCGAGGTTGCTCTTCGGTTCTTTGGGTTTCTCGACGAGCTTCATCACTTGGCCCTTCGCGTCGACTTCGGCTACGCCGAAGGCCGACGGATTCTGCACCTCCTTCAGCATGACCGACGCTGCCACGTTGGCGTCGGAGCGAAAGAGGGTGACGGCGTCGCGGATCATCGTGCCGATGAGGTTGTCGCCGAGGTACATCACGAAGTCGGCGCCGTCCAAGAACGGCCTCGCCGTGAAGGCGGCGTGAGCGAGGCCGCCCGGGCGGTCTTGCAAGATGAAGGTGAACCTGGCGCCCCACTGCGAACCGTCGCCGAGAGCGTTCTTGATCTCTTGCCCCGTCTCAGGCGAGATGATGATGCCGATGTCGAGAATGCCGGCGTTGGCCAGATTGTCGATGACGTACATGAGGACCGGCCGATTGGCCACAGGGACGAGCTGCTTGGCCCCGGTATGCGTGAGGGGCCTGAGCCGCGTACCCGCACCGCCCGCCAATACCAGAGCCTTCATCGCTTCACCTTGCCCGCCTGAGTCGGTTGCGGTTCGAGCATGCCGAGCCGTTCTCGCTGGTAGACGCCCTGCGAGATCCGCTCGCACCACGCGCGGTTCTTCAAGTACCAGCCGACCGTAGCTCGAATGCCGGTCGCGAAATCCGTCGCCGGCTGCCAGCCGAGCTCGCGGCCGATCTTACCCGGATCGATGGCGTACCTTCGATCGTGCCCCGGCCGGTCGGCGACGAACGTGATCAGTTTGCGGTACGACGCGCCGGACCCAACGGGGACGAGCTCGCCGAGCACGTCGCAGATGGCGTGCGCGATCTCGAGCGTTGTTCGTTCGTTCTTCCCGCCGACGTTGTAGGTTTCTCCGGGGACGCCCTTCTCGGCGACGAGGTGAAGCGCTTGGCAGTGATCGGCGACGTAGAGCCAATCGCGAACGTTTTTGCCGTCGCCGTAGATGGGCAACGGTTTGCCCTCGAGCGCGTTCAGGATGGTGAGCGGGATGAGCTTCTCGGGAAACTGGTAGGGCCCGTAGTTGTTGGAGCAGTTGGTGGTGACCACCGGAAGGCCGTAAGTGTGGACGTAAGCCCGCGCCAAATGGTCGGCGCCCGCCTTCGACGCCGCGTAGGGCGAGTTGGGTGCGTACTGCGTTCGTTCCGTGAAAAAGCCCTCGGGCCCGAGGGAACCGAAGACCTCGTCGGTCGACACGTGGACGAAGCGAAACCCCCGACGGAAGTCGTCGCTCTGGCCCGAAAGCAGGGCGCGCGCGGCCTCGAGCATCTCGAAGGTGCCGGTGACGTTCGTACGAACGAATTCGCCCGGCCCTTCGATCGAGCGATCGACGTGAGACTCCGCCGCGAGGTTGTAGACGACGTCGGGCTTGGCCTCGGCGAGGGCCGCGCGAACGCGCTCGCGATCGCAGATGTCGCCCTGCAAAAACCGGTAGCGCGGGCTTTCCGCCACGTCGGCCAAATTGTCGAGGTTGCCGGCGTAGGTGAGGCGGTCGTAGACCACGACTTTGGCCCTCGGTTCGTTCTCGAGGAGATAGTGGACGAGATTCGCCCCGATGAACCCTGCGCCACCTGTCACGAAATAAGTCGTTCCCATGCGAATCACGGCATCCTAGTCCACGATTCGCTCTCGTACCAACGGTCCAATGGCTCGAGGACCCGCCAACGCTAGCTTTCGTCGCGGGGGGGCGCACATGAACCGGGTCGCCGTTTTCGCGCATTTCGACGAGAAAAACGAAGTAAAACCCTACGTGCTGCACTACCTCGAGCGGCTGCGCGAGCAGTGCTCCCGCGTGGTGCTCGTCTCGACGTCACCCTTGGGAGGTCCCGAGATTGCGAAGGCTCGAAGGCACGCGAGCGACGTCCTCGTGAAGGACAACGTTGGCTGGGACTTCGGCATGTGGAAGCACGCCCTAGAGCAGATCCCCGACATCGCCGTCGCCGACGAGCTGGTGCTCACCAACTCGAGCGTTTTCGGCCCGATTCATCCTCTCGGCCCCGTCTTCGAGCGCATGGGCGATCACCCTTGCCACTTCTGGGGCATGACCGACAACTTCGAATACCGGTGGCACCTGCAGAGTTACTTCTTGGTCCTCAAGCGGCCGGTCTTGCGCTCGAAAGCCCTCCGCCTTTTCTTCGAGAACGTCCTTCCCTATCGCAGCAAAGGGCAGGTCATCTTGAGCTACGAGGTCGGTCTGACCACGTTCTTGGCCGAGCACGACTTCGTGCCGGCGGCCTTCGCGCCCACCGATTCGTGGGCGTCGTGGCCGCTTCGCCGGCGGATGGACTTGGAGCGCCGCTGGAACCCCACGCTCTTTTATCCCGAGCGGCTGATCGCTCGCGGAATGCCGTTCGTCAAGGTCATGCTCCTCCGCGACAACGTCGGCCGCCTGAAGCTCGACGGGGTCTACGACGCGATGAAGAGCAGGGGCTACGATCTCTCGCTCGTGCCGTTCGACCGCGAGTCGAAAGAACCGGACCCGAACTTGCGGACGCGCCTGCGCCGGATCTGGTCTCGCCTCGCCGTGGAGACCGAAGGGCCCTCGCTGGCCCGATGATCGACGTGGCCGAGCACCGACGCCTTCGGTAGACTGCCTGGGCAATGGGTCTCGAGCTTCCCCCCGGCCTCAGCCCTTCCGAACAAGAATGGCTCGTAGCCGACGAGAGACGATGGCAGGCGGCGCGACGCATCGCCACGGGCCGGAGCAACCTGGATCCGAGCGATCTCTATCATGCGCTCTGTAACCTCGAACGGACGCCGAGCGGACTGCAGAGAGGACTCGCGCCAAGGCGAAGTCGGCCCGACTTCGGCCAAGCGCCACTATCCGCTCGTGAGAGCGCGGGCAAGGGCGTCGTGCCACGGGGGTAGCTCGATGCCCCACGTGCGGCGCGCCTTGGTCGAATCGAGCGGTGTGACGAGCGGGCGCTGAGCTGGGAGCGGAAAATCGACGGATCGAATGGCGTTTACGGCCTTGACCGTGTGCTCGCTCTTGTGCGGGTCGAGCGCGAGGATGGCCCGCGCAAAGTCGCACCGGCTCACGCTCCCCGCCCCGGCCAGATGGTAGATTCCGCGCGCGTCACGCGTCGCGCGCGCGGGGTCTTTGCGCACGCCGTAGAGAAGGAGGGCCGTGGCCTGTGCCAAATCGCGACAGAACGTGGGGCTCCCGATCTGATCGCTGACGACGTCGAGCTTCTCTCTCTGGCGCGCGAGCCGCAGCATCGTAGTCACGAAGCTCTTGCGGCGCGTGCTGTAGACCCACGCGGTGCGCAGCACGAGGGCGGGCGCTTCGAGCTCGGTGAGCGCATGCTCGCCGGCGAGCTTCGATCGAGCGTATTCGCCGAGAGGGCGTGGTGGGTCGGTCTCGACGTAGGCGGTGCCCTTTTCGCCGTCGAAGACGAAGTCGGTCGAGAAGTGCACGAGCCCCGCGCCGACGCGCTTGGCCTCTTCGCCAAGGACGCCGACCATCGTCGCGTTGACATGGTGGGCGACCTCGGGCTCGCGCTCTGCGCCGTCGACGTCGGTGTAGGCACAGGCATTGACGATCACGTTGGGGCGTGAGGCCTCCACGATGCGGCGCATCGCGTCGGCGCTCGCCCAATCGCCGTCGTCCCGCTCGCGCGGCGTGATCGCGGCGAAAGTCGCAAGGCAACCGCCGAGCTCGTACCCAAGCTGCCCATTGGCCCCGAGGAGAAGAATTTTCATTCG
>DATEMX010000424.1:0-4105 GCA_035275365.1 Polyangiaceae bacterium
CAGCGAAACCCAGACGAGATCCTCTGGCAAGCCGCGTTCCCGAAGCGCGCGCCGCACAAGCGTGCCATAGCGGCCGCTCTTGCGGACCCAAGCTTGGATCAAGCCTCGGCCCCGCGGATCGTCGCGGTAATATTCGAGGTAGCGCACGACGCGCGCGTCCCACCGCACGGGCACTTCGGGCATCGCCAGGGCACGCAGCCAGTCGAGATCGCGCGCTTCTTCGCTCGCGCCGCCATCGCCGAGCACGGTCGACGGCGGCAACCCCGACGCGTGAACGAGCGGCTTGCCCGGATCGAGATTCAGAGGGGTCGGTAGATCGCTCGGCCAGGGCACGCCGATCGGCGGAGCCGCCGGCGGAAAGAGCTCCCTGTCGGCTTCGCGAAGAGCTAGAAGCTCCGCCGATTCGACCCCCGCCTCGGCTTGGGACTTGCGCGCGGGTTCGCTCTTTGGCTGCGCGGGCTTCGGCTTCGAGACGAGCCCGCTCGGCTTCGTGGAAGGCTTCGCGGGCTTGGTGCCGGCTGGCGGCTTCGCGGAAGGCGGCCGCGAAACGTTCGGCTTCACGATCGGCGCCGCCGCGTTCCCCTGCAATGCGGTGGCCTTCGCGTTGGCGAACGCAGCGGTGGCCAAAAACCCGAGACAAAGCGGGGCCCACGTCCACTGCATCGGCAGTTCGTCGCACGGCCGAGGGCCTTTGGTCAAACTATTGCCGCTTGGCCAAAGTCTTGCCGACTTTGGCCAAGCCCGCGCTTCGCGCGGAGGCGGCTTCGCCGCCTGGCACTATCCCTTGGTCTCCGGGGGCTTCGCCCCCGCCCCGCCGGGGCAAGCCCGGAACAGGGCCCCACCCCCACGGCACCTCCGGCGCCGATCTACCTGGGTCTCGATGCTCTCGAATCTGGGGCCCAAATTTTCGCCGCACGGCACTATTGGCGACGAGCCAAACGGCCGAGCTCAGCGCAAATTCGCCAAATAATCGGCGATGAGCGGCAAGGCGAGCGAGTCGGACGTAACCCCGGCGCGAACGGCCGCGCCCGGCATGCCGTAGACGACGGCGGTCTCCTGGCTCTCGGCGATGACGATGCCGCCCGCGTTGCGGATTTCCTTTGCGCCCTCCACGCCGTCGTCTCCCATACCCGTCAGGATCACGGCGATGGCACGGCGACCGAGCGCGCGGGCCGCGCTCTTGAAAAGCCGGTTGGCGCTCGGCACGTACCTATCCGTTGAAGCGGCCGGGGCAATGCGAATGCGATGCTCCTGGGTCCCTGGGATCGATTCGATCTCCATGCACTGCCGGCCCGGACAGATGGCGCCGGTGCCCGCCGAGATGACCTCCATGTCTTGCCCTTCGGTCACCCGCATGGCGCCCTTGCGGTCGAGCCGCTCGGCGAAAGTGCGGGTGAACTTGTCGGGCATGTGTTGGGCCACCAAGAGCGCCACCGACGAGCGCGCGGGCATCTTGGCGAACACCTCGAGGAGCGCGGTGGGACCACCCGTCGACGAGCCGATCACGACGATGTTGCGCGGCGTGACGCCGGCGGCTTGGGGGGGCGGAGGCGCGGGGGCCTCGTTGGTGAGGCTCGCCCGCTGGACCCCCTCTCGGCGCGCCGTCCGCTGCGCGGGCGCTCGCAGATTGCGAATCATCTGCATCTTCGAGAGAATCTGCTCTTTGAGCTCGTGAGCGTCGGGCGACACTTGCCGATCGGGCTTGGCGACGAAGTCGACCGCGCCGAGCTCGAGCGCCTTGAACACGTTCTCTTTCTGGCTGTAGCTCGAGACGACGATGACGGGCGTCGGCTGCCGCGACATCAAGATGCGCAGGAAAGTAAATCCATCCATCTTCGGCATTTCGAGATCGAGCGTGATGACGTCAGGACGAAGCGTGGTCGCAAGGCGCAGCGCTTCCTCGCCGTCGCCCGCCTTGCCGATCAACTCGATGTCGGGGGCCGACGCGAGGATGTCGCCGATGTTGCGGCGATTGTAGGCCGAGTCGTCCACCACCAAGACGCGGAGCGGCACCGATTCCATCTTGCTCAAAGTCCACCTCCCGTTCGCCGCACCGGCATCGATACCAAGGGCTTTCTGTAAACGAGATCCTCACTCAGGTGCACGAGCTCGAACGCCGTCGACACGTTGAGAAGCGACTCGGAATGACCGAGGAACAGGTACCCTCCGGGGACGAGGCGCTCGTAGAACATGTCGATGACCCTCTTGCGCGACCGTTGGTCGAAGTAGATGAGCACGTTTCGGCAGAAGACGGCGTCTACTCTTCCTACGACCCGAACCCGCTCGCTGTCCATCAAGTTCAGATGCCCAAAGTGACAGTATTGTCGAACGCGGTCGACGACATGACTGCCGTCGGCGAGGTCGACGAAGTTGGCACGCTTCCACTCCGGTGGTGTCGCCCGAAAGGCCGACGCGCCGTAAATGCCGCGGCGGGCCGCAGCGACGCACCTGCGCGAAATGTCGCTGCCGTAGACGCGCACTTCCCAGTCGGTGAAGAGACCCGAATCGGCAATGAGAATGCCCAGCGTGTAGACCTCTTCGCCCGTCGAGCATCCCGCGCTCCAAACCGAGAGGCGTCGGCGGGACGCGGCCTCCTCGGAGAGCTCGGGCAAGACCTCGTCTTTGAACGCGCGCAGCTGGTAGTCCTCGCGAAAGAAGTAGGTCTCGTTGGTGGTCAAGAGATCGACGGCTTCGTCGAGCTCGCTCGCCCCGTGCATCGAGAACCGCAAGAATTGGTAGTACTCCGCGAACGATTTGAGACCCGCGGCGACGACCCGCTCACGCAAGCGCCGTTCGAGAACGGCGAGGGCCTCGTCGCCGAAATAGATCCCCGCGTACCCGTTCACGAGGTCTCGCAACAGGCGAAACTCGTCGGGGCGCAGCCGGATTTCGTTGGCCCGGGCCCCCAGGGTCATAATTCGGCCTTGGGGGGGGCAATCGTCGCGGGACGGCGGACGGTCGAAGGCGCCTCGATGGCGCTGAGCGCACGGCTGATGGCCTCTCGAACGAGCGGCTCGCCCTCGCCCAGCAATTTATCGCGCAGGACGCCGTTCGCTGCGTCGCCGCCGTAGCGGCCCAGGCAGTCGGCTGCGAGCCTGCGCACGTCCCATGCCTCGTGGTGCAGCGCGTCGCCCAGCTCCTTCAAGACGCGCGGATCGCGCGCGCCCTCCAGCGCCAGGAGCACCGCCTTGACGACCTCGGCGTGGGGATGCCTAGTCGCTTGGATGAGCGCGTCGACGCGTCCGGGGTCATCCAACTTGCCCAACGTCTCTACGGCCGCCACCGCTACGAGCGGCGAGGCCGACAGCGCGAGGGGTCGGAGCGACGCGTTGGCGCGCGGATCGTTGGAGTCACCGAGAGCCCGCGCGGCCGCCGCCGTCACCTCGGGATCGCTGGCGTTCTCTACGAGGTCAATCAAACGATCGCCGCCGGCTGGTTCGCCCGCTGCCGAGCGGAGGCGCCCGAGCGCGCGCACGGCCGAGAGCTGGATCTCGCGCTCTTCGTCGGCCAGCGCGTACTGAATGGCCTCGATGCCGAGGTCCGACCCCACCTGGGCGACCGCTTCGACGGCGGTGAAGCGCGTCTCCGGATCGGGGCTCGAGAGCGCGTTCGCCAAGAAGGCTACATCGTCCGCGATGGATCCCAACACGTCGCCCCCGAGGGCGCCGATGACGATCGAGGTGGCGATGTGCGAGCTCTGATCGCGACGCGCGACTTGAGCCGTCATCTTCGCGTCTTCGGGATGACGCTTGGCGAGCGCCGAGAGGGCGCTTTGCGCGGCCGCGAGCGAGCCCGATTGTCGCGCGGCGACGACGGCGAACACCGCAGCGATGTCTTCGGGTCCACCCAGCGCGCCGATGGCCGAGAGCGCGGCCGAGGCCACCTCGGTGGATGAATCGGTGATGGCCGCGCGAAGCGTGAGCCTCACGCTTTCTTCGGCGCCCTTGTCGACCAGATCGACGAGCCGGCCGATGGCAGCGGCCCTCTGCGCCGCGTCGCCGTGAGCGACCCGCGCCAAGATGCGGGGAAGCGCCGACACCGCGAAGATGCGAAGCGCAGCGTCGGCCTCGCGCGCGACGCGATCGTCGATGAGCGCATCGATGGC
>DATEMX010000425.1:0-2557 GCA_035275365.1 Polyangiaceae bacterium
GCTTTTGACGGGCTGAAAGGAGCCGGTTAGCCTTAAGATGGCTACCTGCGAACGAGGAGAGTTCTTGGCACGCTACCGGCTCAGGTTCCTGCTGCAAGAGTTCGATCTCCCTGTAGGCGATACGCTCATCGGTCGGGGTCCCGATTGTCGAATCACGCTCGTCGACCCGCTCGTGTCGCGTCATCACGCAAAGGTTCGCATCGAGGGCACGTGCGCCGTCATCGAGGATCTGGGCAGTCGCAACGGTTCCCGGGTCAATGCCCGCCTCATCCGCGGGACCCACATCTTGAAGGACGGCGATCGCATTCGTATCGGTACCCAGGAGCTCGTCTTCAGCGAGGTCGAGGCGGTGCAGCTCGCCACCAACAAACAAACGGGGTTCCTCTGCCACTGCGCGAACTGCCATCTGCCCTATCCCGAGGAGATGGGGACCTGCCCGAGCTGCGGATCCAAGGAAATTCAAGAAGAGAACACCCTATCGGGTATTCTCGACGATCGTGGTCGGCAAAACTGGGCGCTCCAGATGCTCATCGAAATGCTGCGAAAGGCGCTGACGTTGGGACGTGAGAGCGACGCTGACCGCATCATGAGCCAGGCCGTCGCCAACGTCGACGAACGGTTGCGCAGCCCCGATCACATCGACGAAGCCCAACTCGAGTCGCTCAGCATCGAAGCGCTGAAGCTATCGCACATGCAAAAGAGCGCAACCTGGGCGCGTTGGGTCCTCGAAACGTATCGCCGGTCGGCGAGGTTGCCCCCGCGTACCGTCGCCGAGGGCGTGTCGGAGCTCGCCGACGCAGAGCAACTCCTTTTAATCGACCTCATCGACGACCTCTTGGGTTGTGCGCCCACCAACAAGTTGAGCCCGCGCGAGGCGGAGGGTCTCGCGCGGCTGAAGGTCATCCGCGCGACCCTGGGCGGAGAGTAGGCGACGATGCCATTTCGCCTTCGCCATTTGCAGCACAACCTCGAGCTCGGGGTGGGGGAGTTCTTGATCGGCCGAAGCGCCGAGTGCCAGCTCGCTCTCGACGACCCTCTCGTGTCGCGCAAGCACGCCCTCTTGGCGGTCACGGTGAACTCCGTGACGGTGAAAGATCTCGGCAGCCGCAACGGCGTCGTCGTCAACGGCACCAAGATCGACACCTCGCGCATCCTCCTCGACGGCGATCGCATCGTTATCGGCTCGCAAGCGATGACGCTCATCGCGTGGAAGCCCAAGGGCGAAGACCCGAGCGTCATCGCGCGAAGGCGAACGGGAACCCAAACGCTGAGCTCGGTCGTGCCTTCGCACGTGGCCGAGCGGCTCTCCGTCCCCGCGCCGCGAGAATCGGTCATGCGAGTCGACTCGCTGCCGCTCTTGTCGACGCTCGCCGACAAAGCGTTTGCGCTCGGACGCCCCGACGACGCCGAGCGCATCCTCACTTCGCTCATGGGCGAAGTCTTGAAGAAGGCGCAGGCCGGCGACGCACTCGCGCAGGAGACTGTCGATCAAGCCGCGCAATACGGCGTGCGGCTCGCTAGCGCAACAGGCAAGGGGTCTTGGGTCGACTACGTGGTCGCACTCTACTCGGCGACGCGGCGCCCGTGTCCTGCGCCTTTGGTCGACGAGCTCCATGCGGTCATGCGCAAGACGGGCGCCGTCGACGTCCCCGCCTTCAGGGCTTACGTCGAGATCCTCCGGGAGGAGTCGGCAGGCTTCGGCCCCGCGGAGCGCTTTCTGCTCCAACGAATCGAGGGACTCGAGCGGTTGGCCGCGCTGAAGTAGCGGCTTGCCAGGCCAAGTTCGCGGACGCGGCGCGCGAGAGCACGCGCCTCAGCTCGGGATCGACGACCTCTGCAATTCGCTGATCGACGCCAGGCGGAAGCGCACGCGCGGCCGGTACCGATTTCACCCGCGGAAGCTTGGGTGCGCGATCGGGCCCCTCGATGGGACCGACGCGAAAGCGAAGACTCTCCACCCCGAACCCCAGCGCGCGCAGGCGGGCTACGATGGTCGGCGCGAGGAACGTGAGCTCCTGCGCCCACACGGCGGTGGCGGCTCGTACGGTGAGCACGGACCCGTCGAGGCGCATCGGCCTCGTCCGACGGGCAATGCGATCGCCGACGGCGTCGTGCCATGCGCGTGGCGGCAGGGGTGAACCTTCGCGTGCTTTGTCGCTTCCGGAGCGCAAGAGCACCTCCGAAAGTGCTTCGGGGCCCCTCTTCGACGACCGCGAACGCCGGCTCTTCCAGGTGCTCTGTGTCATGGGTCGGCCATTCTAGCGCGCCGCGTCCAGGAGGTCATTGCGCTGGACGACCTGGTTTGCTAGAGGCCGTGCACGATGTTCGAAGTACGACAAGAGACGACGGTCGCAGCCGCCCATCAACTGCGGGTATCGCCCGGCGAAGGCGAGCGCCTCCACGGGCACAACTGGCGCATCGTGGCCGTGGTCCGCTGCGACCAGCTCGACTCGCGCGGGATGGTGATGGACTTCAACGATCTCGGCGCCGAGCTCCGCCGCCTCGTAGAGCCGTACGAACACGTTTTCTTGAACGAAATTGCGCCCTACGACGACAT
>DATEMX010000426.1:0-2400 GCA_035275365.1 Polyangiaceae bacterium
GCATGCAAGATGCGCAGCTCGACGCCTTTCGCGACGAGCTCGGAGAAAATGCCGATCACCGATCGGTACCCCACCGCCCCGGGACGCCGGCGCCGCGACGACCACCGCAGGTCTTCGACCATCAGCTCTTTGAGATTGGCCGTCGCGATCCAAACGCTCGTGCGCGCCTCGCGCACCGCCTTGACGACCGTCTCGTAGTGCCCTCGCCCCGCGAGCAAACCAAGCGCCACCGACCGAGTCGCCCGCACGAAATCCACGCCCGCGAGTCTATCGATCCTTCCCCGCCGCGCCCTAATTTCTGTCGAACTCGCGATGATGGTCAGAAAGCCGGTTCGGGGGCGGGGCAGGTTGGGGGCTGGCGAGGTCGCGGGCGGTCGCGCTTGGATTGGACGGTGCCGAGGATCAGCTTGAACTCCCGCGAGAAACGACCCGAAGCGTGCACCGCGACGCCGCTGGACAGGCAGAATCGTTACTGATAACAGCCATTCGTTTGACAGGAGACCCTCATGAAAACCAGAACGTTACGTCGGATCATGTTCGCTTGGGCCCATCCCATTGTGAGGGACCAGGCCCGCGTGTCGATCGAGCACGGACATCGCAGGCGGACGTTGCGAACAGCGCTCATGGCGGCGCTGATTTGCGCGGCCTACGCGTGCGGCCCCGCAGTGCCGGGAGGCGGCGGCAGCGGGGGGGGCGGCGGAGCGAACGATCCGCGGTGCGCTCCGTACTGCGACGCGCGTCAAACCAAGGGGTGCGGAGGCGACCGATCGCTCTGCATGCTGGCCTGCTCGATCGACTACCAGGTGGTCGCCACGAGCCAGGGCAAATGCGCGCAGGCCTATACGACGCTCCTCGATTGCAAGCAGAACCCATCCATCCTCGATCTCGGATGCTCTCCTCCGAGCGACAAGACGAGCGCCGCGTGCAAGGCGCAGAGCGACGCATACGAAGCGTGCGTCAAGGAGCGAGACGGGAGCTGATTGACTGCTCCGGAAACTAACGCCGCTTGTAGCGCCCGCCGCCGCGCCCGCGCGATCCGCCGGCCCGAGCGCCCGCCGCTGCCTTCACCGGGCCGCCGCGCCCAGCGCCCGTTTTCGTCGTCGACTCGGCGCCGGACATGCGCTCGAGATTCTTGAGCTCGTCGCGAATGCGCGCGGCCTTCTCGAACTCGAGGTTTTCGGCCGCCGCGAACATTTCGAGCTTGAGCGCTTCGATGCGGTCCTCGCTGCTCGCGGCACGCGCTTCTTCACGCGTGACCTTTTGCACCGGGTAGTAGTCGGTCGTGCCGCTCGCCGGATTGATGTCCATGATGGCGCGCTTGATCGTCGCCGGCGTGATGCCGTGGTCGATGTTGTATTTGGCTTGTATCACCCGCCGGCGATTGGTCTCATCGATGGCCATCTTCATCGCCGGCGTGATCTTGTCGGCGTACATGTAGACTTGCCCGTTGGCGTTGCGCGCGGCGCGGCCGCAAGTCTGAATGAGCGAGCGCGGGCTGCGCAAAAAGCCCTCTTTGTCGGCGTCGAGAATCGCGACCAGCGAGACCTCCGGTAGGTCCAGGCCTTCGCGGAGCAGGTTGATGCCCACGAGCACGTCGAACTCACCGCGCCGCAGGTCGCGCAAGATGTCGATGCGATCGAGCGTCTCCACGTCGGAATGCAAGTAGCGCACCCGAACGCCGAGCTCGCGGTAATAGTCGGTGAGGTCCTCGGCCATACGCTTGGTGAGCGTCGTGACGAGGACACGCTCCTCCTTGGCCACGCGCCGGCGAATCTCGGCGAGCAGGTCGTCGACCTGCCCGGCGATGGGCCGCACGAAGACCTCGGGATCCATGAGGCCGGTGGGGCGAATCACTTGCTCGATGACCGCGCCCTTGGTCTTCTCGAGCTCGTAGTCGCCCGGCGTTGCGGAGACGAAGAACACCAGGCGCATGTGCTTCTCGAACTCTTCGAACTTGAGCGGGCGGTTGTCGAGCGCGCTCGGCAGACGGAAGCCGTATTCGACGAGCGTTTCCTTGCGCGCGCGGTCGCCGCGGTACATCGCGCCGAGCTGCGGCACCGTCTGGTGCGACTCGTCGATGACCAGCATGAAGTCCTGCGGGAAGTAGTCGAGCAACGTAGGGGGCGGCTCGCCCGCGCTCCGGTTGGAAAGGTGGCGCGAGTAGTTCTCGATGCCTTGGCAGAACCCCATCTGCTCCATCATCTCGAGGTCGT
This sequence comes from Polyangiaceae bacterium, assembly GCA_035275365.1. Classification (GTDB taxonomy): domain Bacteria; phylum Myxococcota_A; class Polyangia; order Polyangiales; family Polyangiaceae; genus DASWDH01. The sequence goes on from DATEMX010000426.1 coordinate 2,214, forward strand.
ACATGGTGCGCTGCTCGAGGCGCTGTTTCTCGAGAAAACGCCCGGCCTTGTCGTAGACGTCGAGCCGCTCGCGGAGCTCCACGCGGATGGAGTCGATGGCCTTGCGCATCTGCTGCTGGGGCGTGACGTAGTGCGACCCCGGGAAGATGGCGTATTTGTCGAGCTCGCCGCGCACCTTGCCGCGCAG
>DATEMX010000427.1:0-5168 GCA_035275365.1 Polyangiaceae bacterium
GCCAGCGCGTTCGTGCGCGAAGAGGAACGCAACGGCTTCAACAACAACGCCGACGTCCTCGGCGTCACGCCCATTCTCGCCGAGCAGCTCATGCGCGCGTCCGAAGGGGTCGCGCGTCGCGCCACCGAGCGCCTTCCCGCGCTGGTCCCGTGCACGGGCGACAGCCCCACCGAAACGGCGTGCGTTCGCGACTTCATCCGATCGTTCGGCGAACGAGCCTTTCGCGGTCCCCTCGACGACGCCGACGTCGACCGGCTCGCCGCGGTGTTCACCGCGGGCCGGGCCGAGGGCTTCCGCACGGGGATCGAGCTCTTGCTCCAGACGATTCTCCAATCGTCGCGCTTCATGTACAGGGTCGAGTTCGGCGCGACCGACGCGGGGCAGGCCGCCGTGCCGCTGACGTCGTGGGAAATGGCGGCGCGCCTTTCGTACCTCTTTTGGAACTCGATGCCCGACGACGCGCTCTTTGCCGCCGCGAAGGCCGGCAAGCTGGCGACCAAGGAGCAAATCAAAGAGCAGGCCGTGAGGCTCCTCGCCGATCCGAAAACCAGAAAAGCCGTCGCTACGTTCCACGCCCAGTGGCTGGGGCTCGACGAGCTCGCCACGGCGACGAAGTCGGCCAAAGTATTTCCCACCTGGAACGACTCGATTCGAGCGGCGATGAGAGCCGAAACCGACATGTTCCTCGACAACGCGATCTGGCAAGGCGGCGGCAGCCTGCGCACGCTGCTCGCGGCTCCCTACTCGTTCATGAACCCCGAGCTCGCCCGCTTCTACGGGGTGCGGCCCCCCTCGGGCAATTCCTTTCAACGTGTGGACCTCGATCCCGCGGAGCGGCTCGGCATCCTCACGCAAGCAAGCCTTCTTGCGATCAACGCGCACAGCGATCAATCGTCGCCCGTCACGCGCGGCAAGTTCATTCGCGAGCAGTTTTTCTGCACGACGCCGCCTCCGCCGCCGCCCAACGTGATGGCCGTAGCTCCCGATCTCGATCCCAACCTCACGACGCGCGAACGATTCGCGGCGCACGCGCGTCAGGCGTCGTGCGCCGGCTGTCACAAGCTCATGGACCCGATCGGGCTTGGATTCGAGAACTACGACGGCGTCGGCAACTATCGCAAGATCGAGAGCGGCAAGCTCATCGACGTTTCCGGCGCCATCGTCGATTCCGACGTCAACGGGTCATTCGAAGGTGTTCCGGAGCTGGTCGAACGGTTGCTCGAGAGCCAACAGGTGCGCGATTGCGTCGTCACGCAGTGGTTTCGCTTCGGCTACGGCCGCAGCGAAACGGCGCAAGACGCATGCAGCCTTCGTGGCCTAGAAGAGCAGTTCGACGCGCCAAGCGCGACGATTCAGTCGCTGCTCTTGTCGCTCACGCAGACCGACACCTTCCTCTATCGCCCCGCGGTTATTTCCACGGGAGGCACGCCATGAGCAAACTCCATCGGCGCACCATGCTTCGCGGGGCCGGAGGCATCGCCATCGGCTTGCCGTGGCTCGAGATCATGGGGTGCAGCCGCGCGCCGGAGGAGAAGGTGGGTCGCGTCGCGCAGCAAGCTACGGCACAAGCCTTCCCCAAGCGTTTCGTCGCCGTCTACACGCCGAACGGCAACGTGCTGGAGTCGTGGAAGCCATCGGGGACCGAAACTCTGGCGCTTTCGCCGATCTTGGCTCCGCTCGAAGCACACAAGGCGAATTTACTCATCGTCGACGGCCTCCGGCTCTTGGCGTCCAAAGACGGCCCCGGCGATCCTCACCAGCGAGGCATGGCGTGGCTCACGGCGCAGCAACTTACGCCGGGCGATCAAGTGGGCAATGACGGCGTGTCGCGCGCGGGCTTCGCCGACGGCATCTCGGTCGACCAAAAGATCGCCAGCGTGATCGGCGCGTCGACCAAATTCCGATCGCTCGAGTTCGGCGTCCAGCTCGGCGGCGCCGACGTCATGCATCGGATTTCGTACCTCGGGTCGGGGCAACCGCTGCCTCCCGAGGAGAGCCCGCAAGCAGCCTTCGACCGCGTCTTCGCGAACATCGCCGAGGGCTCCGGCGACGCGGGTGCCGCCTTGAAGAGGCACCGGGCCACGGTGCTCGACGCCGTAGCGGGTGACTACGACCGCCTGAAGAAGAGGCTCGGCGCCGATGACCGGCGCAAAGTCGAAGCGCACGTGACGTCGATTCGCGAAGTCGAGATGCGCCTCAACCAGGGCATCATCGTGAGCGACACCTGCTCGCCCACGGCCCCGGCCAAAGGAATCGATCTCGCCAACCAGGACAACTTTCCGCTCATCGGCAAGCTGCAGATGGACATCTTGGCGATGTCGCTCGCGTGCGATCTCACGCGTGTTGCTTCGCTGCAATGGTCGGGCGCCCGCAACAAGCACACCTTCAACTGGCTCGACATCGGCGACGAGCACCACACGCTGAGCCACAGCGGCTCGAGCGACGACGAGTCGCAAGGCAAGCTCGCCAAGGTGCACACCTGGTACTCGCAGCAGTTCGCGTATTTGCTCGGGCGGCTCAAGTCCATCCCCGAGGGCGACGGCACGGTGCTCGACAGCACGGCCATTCTCTGGGGCACCGACGTCGCCGTGGGCAACGTGCACAGCGACGCGCCCATGCCGTTCGTGCTGGCGGGCGGCGCGCAGAAGGCCTTCCGAACGGGCCGCTACGTGGCCTTCCCCGAGGGCACTTCGCACAGCAACTTGCTCGTCTCGTTGATCAACGCCATGGGCATCCCGGCCCAAACGTTCGGCAAGCCCGGCGCGTGCACTGGACCGCTCTCCGGGCTCGGCTAACACTGCTTCCGCAGAAGGCTACTCGCCCCAAACCTGCAGCGCGGCAGCCGTTTGGGGATCGACGGTCGCGGGTTCGCGCGGGCGCCGCACCTTTTGCGCCGCCGACTCGACGTCGTAGAGGAGGCGAAAGAGCAACGCCGCGGCGCGCGGAGCTTTCTCGATTCGATCGATGTCGCAACTGGGATCGGACACCATTTCGCACAGCGAGGGCGTCTTTCCGACGCTGCCTGCGAGCGCGAAATCACCGAGACGCACCGAATAGCGCGGGCCCAGCGTAGCCACGAGCCACCGACCGGATGGAGCCGACGCACCCGACGCCACAGCGAACAGATCGAGGCCGTCGAAGCCCTCCGGGGTCGGCAGAGCGAGCGCGTCGAGCACGGTCCGCGAGACGTCGGTCATCGCCGTGGGGAGCGCTACCTTGGTTCCCGCCAGGGCGCCGCCTGGAAAATGCACCCAGAGCGGGACCTTCAGCACTTCCTCGGTGAGCTCTTCGCCGTCTCCGAACGGAGCGCGGCTCTCCGGATTCGTCGAAACGTCGCCCGTCACCACGAGGAGCGTTTTGTCCCAAAGGTTGCCCTTCTTCAGGCCCTCGATCAATTGACCGAGCGCCCGATCTTGCCCGGCGAGCGCAGCGTCGTAAATGGCCCACATGCGCGTGCGATCGTTCTCACTGAGGCGCATGCGCGAATGTTTGCCCCGCGCGCGAGCGATGATTTCGCCCGAGCGGCGCGGCTCCATGGCCCCCGCGTATTCGGACGGCGGCAGCTTGGTCGCTTCGTTGGTCGTCACGTCCCAGGGCGGATGCCCGCCGCGCGCGTGCACGATGACCAGCGCTCGCGCCTCCTTCGGTTCCATGTGCTTCACGGCCCAAGCGGCCGACTCGGTCAAGGGCGCCACCGCGGGCGCGCCTTCTACCGGCGAGTAGGCGACGTATTTGTCCCAGCCGCGGGCGAAGCCGAACGCTTCGAAGGTCGTCGGGCAACCCGAGAACATGGCGGTCTGCACGCTGCCGTCGCGCGCCGCGACACCGAGGGTCGTGAAAGCGCCCGGGAGGCGCGCCCCCGGATCCTCGACTCCGTGCGCTCGCGGCGACATTCCGGTGAGTATCGAAGCGACAACGCCGCCGACGACCGTCGTCGGCGATCGATGCGACTCGAACGTTGTGGCCGACCGGCCGAGGTCGGCCAGCGTGGGGAACATCTCGTGGTTGGCGAGCTTGCCGCGATGAAGGCCCGAGAGGACGACCACCATGACGAGCCGCGCCGGCGGCGGCGGAGGCACGGGCGGCGATGCCACGTCGAGCTTGGGATCCCCGAAGAGGACGCGGCCTCCGGGGTTTGCTGCCTTCGACCGGAACTCGAGGGTGACCAGCTTGCCGTTGAAAGCATCGAGCGAGAGATCGACGGGCGTCCACACGCCGTGCTCACCTCCCTTCACGTGCGCGGCGTGCAGCACGACCGGCGCTTCTCCGTCACGCAGCACCGACACTTCGCCTTCGCCCTCGCCTTGGCCTTCGAAACCGAGCGCGAGCTTGAGCCGCGCGCCGGCCGGAACGAAGGTCGAGCAACGAAGGGTCGACGGCGCCCTTAGCGCGATCGACCGGTGGGCCACCTGCGCGAGCTGAACGTTGGCGACCATTTGATTCATGGTAGGCGGAGCGTACGTTCGGGCGTCGTCGGCGGCGGTGCCCGCGCGAATCCAGTCGATCTCGGCGAGTGGCTCGGTCGCGCTGCGCGACGCGCCGGCGAAGCGAAGCTCGATTGTGTGCGACCCTGCAGGCAAGGGCGCCGGGGTCGCGCGCGTAGCGACGACGCGAGCTTGCCCGCGGATGAGGGGAACAGCACCGAGCGGCTTGCCGTCGAGCGAAACCGCCGCGCTGCGCGAAAGACCGCCGCGCACACGCATGGAGACGAAGACCGCCTCCGGTTGCTCCAGGACGAAGCGCACCGAGAGGGCCCGCGTCGATATCTTCGCCCACGTCTCGCCGCCGCGATCGGTGCCTTCGCCGGCATCGCTCGCGAACGACCAATTGCCGGAGATTCCCTGCGCTCCGGGCGAGCCCAAATCGACGAGCACGCCCGCGTGGCTGACTTCGCATCGCGCCAGGTTGTCGATCCAGTCGAGCTCGGTCACGAGATCTTTCGCGCGACGCGGCGAATCGTCGCGCAAGGCGGGCAGAGCCGCCTTCGGCAACGGCACTTGCTTGGGTTTGGAATCGTCGCGGCACGACGCGAGCACCCCAAGAGCGAGCGCTAGGGTGAGGAGCCGACGATTTCGCATAGCCGGAGAGCTTGATGCGCAGATTCAGCGTGTCCAGGCCGAAGAGAGGGGGAGGCGCGTGCGCCGCGCGACCCGAACGAGAACGAAGCG
>DATEMX010000428.1:0-3893 GCA_035275365.1 Polyangiaceae bacterium
CAGGAACTCGGGCACGTTCGAATCGACGGACGCCGTGCACAGCACGACCGTCCCCCCCGCGCGGTAGAGCACGGAGCCCTCCGACGGTCGGTGGAACCCGACGATCATTTCGACGGGGCGGTGTTCTTTCCGAGATCGACCATCGGGACGCGGCATTGGTCCCTTCTAGCAGCTCCCCGGCCGTGTCGATCAACATAGGGGCGACCGGGATCGTCAGGTGCCGGGCAGGTGGATGAAAAATCGCGTTCCGTGCGGCTCTCGCGGTTCGCACGCGATTGTTCCCCCGTGGGCCTCGACGATTTGTCGCGTTACGGCCAGCCCGAGACCCGTCCCGCGCTCCTTGGTCGTGAAGAACGGGTCGAAGACCTTCTCGCGCACCTCCTCGCCGATCCCGCTGCCGTCGTCGTCGACGACCAGATCGACGCCACCCGAGCCGTTCGAGGCGCGCACGCGGAGGCAAAGCTCGCCGCCCGCCGGCTGCATGGCCTCGCGCGCGTTGCGAATCAAGTTGAGCAGCGCTTGACGAATCTGGGCCTCGTCGAAGGCGACGAGCGGAAGCGCGTCTTCGACGTCGACCGCGCACGACACCTTGGCTTTGGCCAGCTCGGGCCGCACGAACTCGACCACCTCGCGCACCAAATCGCCCAAACTCTCCCGCTCGAGGTCCGGCGCGGGCCGCCTCGCCACCCGCAGGTACTCCTCCGAGAGCTCCGAGAGCCGCTCGATCTCTCGCTTGATTGCGCGCACCAATTGATGCGCCTCCGACGCCGCGGGCCCCAGCGTGAGCTCCTCCTCCAAGAGCTCGATGTTGAGGCCCATCGAGGAGAGCGGGTTTCGGATCTCGTGCGTCACGTGGGCCGCCATCTTCCCGATGGCGGCTAGACGCTCGGCCTGGACGAGCTCGGTGTTGGCGCGCGCGATGGCGGCGACCATGCCCTCGAAGGTGGCCGCGAGCTCCCCGATCTCATCGGCCGTGGCGATGACCTTGCGTGGAGTCAAGTCGCCCTTGGCCACGGCCTTGGCGCGATCGGTTACCGCCCCGAGCGGGCTGAGCACGCGCCGCGCGTAGAGCGAAACGCCGACACCGACGAAGAAGGTCAAGAGCGAGAGCGCGACCAGAATGGCGATCGAGTGCCGCTCGCGAACCCTTGCCGCGACGACCAAATCGTCCATCTCGCGCTCGACGCGATCGCGCAGATCGCGAATGCGCCGGGCGCCCTCGACCTCGTAGGAGACGAGCTCGTTCTGCGTGCGCGCGGCGAGCTCCGAGTCGAACCCCGAGAGCGCGTCGAAGAGGCGGACGAAACGCTCTCCGTCGGCCTGCAGGAAGCGCTCGATCTCGTTGGCCTCGAGCACCAGGTCGGAGCTCAGCGTTCTCGCGCGCGAGTCGTCGACCGGCGCGAAGCTGTGGGCCATCGCGCGGATCTCGGCGAAGGTCTTGGGCCGCACGCGCCGCTCCGTCTCGATCCATCGTCGCGCGTCGCTCGGGTTCTTGGCGTCGGTGATGTGATTGAGCTGAATGTTGACGAGGTTCTGGGCTTCGAGCGCCTTTTCGATGGAAAATTTGAGCGGTACGTAACCCGTACGCAAGAGCTCGGCCTCACGCGTGGCACGACGCTCCGACATGACGCTCCACGAGGCCGTGAGCGCGAAGGCCATGATCACGAGGACGTACGAGGCGAGCACCCTAGCGGCGACGCTGCGGCGGCTTCCCATCAGGGCTTGGGATCGTCTTGCGGGATGACGAGCGTGAAGGTCGTTCCTTGGCTGCTGGATTGTACGCCGACGGTGCCGCCGTGCTCTTCGGCGATCTTTTTCACGATGGCGAGGCCGAGCCCCGTGCCACCGCTCTTGCCGGCGCTGACGAACGAGTCGAACACGCGCCCCTCGATCTCCTTGGGGATGCCGGGGCCGTTGTCGGCCACCTCGAGGACGAGCTCTCTCTTCTTGTCGCCTCCTTCGGAGACCTGCCGGCGCGCCACGCGAAGCGTGATCTGACCGCCCTTTTGGCCCATGGCCTCGACCGCGTTGCGGACGAGGTTGTGTACGGCGCGAGTGACCTTGTTCTGGTCGAAGCGAGCTGTCGTCCGATCGTCGAGCTCGAGGACGAGGAGCACCTTGCTGCTCAGCCCGCTGCGAAGCTCGGAGGCCAGCTCTTCGAAGAACTTGCCGAGGTAGACACGACGTACGAGCAGGCGCTTCTCGCCGCGCGCGAACTCGAGGACCTCGCGTTGCATGGCGGCGATGCTGTCGAATTGCTTCAAGACGAGCGCCGCATATTCTTGGCGCTTGGCAGCTTCTTCAGCTTGCGTCATCATTTGGACGGCGCCGCTGATGACGGCCATGGGTGTCTTCAGATCGTGGACGACGCTGGAGAGCAGGCTCCCAATCGTCGACAAGCGGTCCTGAATTTCGCGCTGCGTACGCGAACGGAAGAGACGGATCGCCGTACAGAAGTTGGCGGCGATGATCCGCAGGAGTTCGACGTCTTCCGACGCGAAGCGACGCTGGTCGGACTTGTTGCAGAGCGCCATGGCGCCGAGCGGAGCCCCGTCGTCCCACTCGAGAGGCACCGCGACCACCGAGCCGTCGGGGCCTTTGCCCGCCTGAATCGGCTCCTTCTTTTCGACGGCGCGCGAAAGAACGCCCCGCAAGGAGCTCGGCTTGGTGTTGGCGTCTTCGGGGCGATCGCTGCGCCACGTCTCGTGCCGCACCCGGCCGGGCTCTTCGGCGTCCCAGAGCGAGAGCTCGAACAGATTGCCGCGCGCGTCGGCCAAGAGCAGCGCGCCCCCCGTGGCCTCGCAAGCCTGCGCCGACTCGCGCAGCACGCCGCAGACGAGGTCGTCCTCCGAGCTCGCCCGGCCCATCGTGCTCTCGAGCTCGAAGAGCAGCTTGAGGTGGCGCACGCTCTGCTCGAGCTTCTCTTTGGTCTCGAGAAGGAGCATATTTTTTTGGATGACCGACAAGAACAACCGGCTGTTGTCGATCGACACCGCCGCTTCGGTGGCGAAGGCGTCGAGCAGCGATTCGTCGTTGGCGGTGAACTCGTGCGAGCTCTTCTTGTTGAGCACGTGGACGACGCCGATGATGCGCCCCAGGTGATTTTTCATGGGCGCCGCGAGGATCGATTGGGTCCGGTACCCCGGCAGCTCGTCGGATTTTCGCGTGAAGCGCTTGTCGCGGTAGGCGTCGCGAACGCGGATCGTTTTGCCCGTGCGCGCCACGATGCCGGCGATGCCCTCGCCTACCTTCACGCTCACCGAGCGGATGGCGTCGCCCACGGCGATGCGCGACACGAGCTCTTCGCGAGCTTCGTCGAGCAAGTAGAGGGTGGCGCGATCGGCGTCGAGCAAGTCGGTGATCTTCTGCAGGATCAGCTCGAGTAGCTGGTCGAGGTCGAGCGTGGTTCCGAGGGCGACGCCGACCTCGCGGAGCGCGGCCGTGATGCGCTCTTCGCGGGCGAGCGCCGCTTCGAGCTCGCTGATGCGAGCCGTCAGCTGCTCGGTTCTCGATTCCGCCTTCAGTGTCACGATGGTCGATCGAACCACGGGTAGAGCTCCGGATCTAGCTTGTTACGTTCCCACACCCTGCTGTGGGGCCTGCCAGAAGTCCCAAAGTTGCCCCTTCCGTGGCTCTTCGCTAGGAAAGAAATCGATGTCGCTGAAGCAGGTGCATTTGTTCGTTCGGGGGAGGGTGCAAGGGGTCTATTTCCGGGCTTCTGCGCAGCGCGAAGCGCGCCGCCTCGGGCTGACGGGTTGGGTCAAAAACCGATCCGACGGGGCCGTCGAGGTCCTCGCCGAGGGCGACGAGGAAGAAATCAAGGAGCTCATCGGCTGGGCCCACCGTGGCCCGGGGGCCGCGCGGGTCGACGCCGTCGATGTTCGATGGCGAAG
>DATEMX010000429.1:0-16559 GCA_035275365.1 Polyangiaceae bacterium
GCCGCCTGCGTCGCGCGGTGCTGCGCGATCGCGGCTCTCGGGCTCGCGTGTTCGTCGTCGCGTCCTTCGCCGGTCGTGGCGCCGAACCGGTTCGAGGCCGCGTCGATTTCGGACTGGATACCCGCCGACGTCGACTTTCTCGTTCGCATCGACGCGGCGCGCCTTCGGCGTCATCCCCTTGCAGAGGCGGCGATTTCGCCGCGCCTCTTGGGTGCGGCGGGTTCGGGCGTTTTTCGGCGGATTTTGCCGGCGCTCGAGCGAGCCCAAGCCATCTACATCGGCGGGCGCGTGATGAGCGACGGCTTTCAGGGCGACGGTGTCATCGCTATCGAAGACGCGGCCACCGGTTCGGCGGAACGAGAAGCGTTGGCCAAAGACGGCACCGTGCGGCGCATCGCGCTACGCGCCGCCAACGTCGAAGCCTACGAACGCGTCGGTGCACGGCGTGACGAGCCAGCGGTCGAACTCGTGTTCGACCGCCGCGGCATCGTGCTCGCGACACCCGCCGAGGGTGACGCGCTCGTTCGGCTTCTCCGGTCGGGGCCCGATTCCGATCGTCTCGAACCTCCTGCTCGTGGCCTAGTCTCCGTTGCGGGTCGGCCTCGCGGCGGTGTTCCAGCGGAGGGGCGGATGGCGTGGCTTCGGCCCGTCGGCGAAGCGCTGGCAAAGTACTCGGCGTCCGTCGACGCGGGGGACGCCGTTCAGATGGAGGGTGAGCTCTTTTATGAGGGAGAGGAGCAGGCCGAGAGGGCACGCTCGGCGCTCGAGGCCGCGCTCGCCTGGGCTGGCGCGGCCGGCGGGCCCTTCCGTTCACTATCGGATTCCGCGAGGTTAGCTCGCATCGGAGACGTGCTCGAGGTTCGGATCACCATCCCTTTTGCTTTGATCGCCGCGGTGAACTAGATTTTCCGTTGCGACACGGCACGTTTGACTCGGCACCGTTCTTGCGCTACTGCCGCCCGCCTCTAGCCGCGCGTGCGCTTGCTGCGCGGAGGGGGGACTTGCCGTAAACCCACGCCCGAGGCCGCTCACCACGGCGCCGGCCCAGATCGTACCGAAAGACACGAGGAACCAGAGTTGACGATGACCCAAGAAACAAGTTCCAGCACCGAAAGTTTCGCAGCCCTATTCGAGGCGAGTCTCGCCGAAGGTGACCTAGGGCGCGAGGGAGAGATCGTCGTTGGCATCGTCGTGCAAGTCGGGCGCGACTCGGTCGTCGTCGATATCGGCGGCAAGAGCGAAGGCGTCATCCCCCGCAGCGAGTTCGCGGGCACGGGTGGCGAGATCACCGTGAAGGCGGGCGACAAGGTCGACGTCTTCATCGAGAGCCGCGAGAACGACGACGGCCTCGTCACCTTGTCGAAGGAAAAAGCCGACAAGATGAAGGTATGGGATGAGATCTCGAGCGCGTGCGAACGCGACGAGCTCATTGAAGGCACCATCTCGCAGCGCGTGAAGGGCGGCCTCTCGGTCACCATCCGTGGCGGCGTGAAGGCCTTCTTGCCCGGTTCGCAGGTCGACCTCCGGCCGATCCGCAACTTAGACAAGCTCATCGGGCAGACCTACCAATTCAAGGTCATCAAGTTCAACAAGAAGCGCGGCAACATCGTGCTCTCGCGTCGCGTGCTCCTCGAGAAGGAGCGCGACGAGATGAAGGCAAAGACGCTCGAGACCTTGCAGGAGGGCATGACCGTCAAGGGCACCATCAAGAACATCACCGAGTACGGCGCCTTCGTCGATCTCGGCGGCATCGATGGCCTGCTCCACATCACCGACATGAGCTGGGGCCGCGTCAACCACCCGAGCGAAGTGTTCCAGGTTGGTGACGAGGTGCTCGTCAAGGTGCTGAAATACAACGCCGAGACCGAGCGGGTCTCCCTGGGCTTGAAGCAAACTCAGGAGGACCCGTGGAACCACGCCGAAGAGGCATACCCGCCGGGCAAGAAGGTGCGCGGCAAGGTCATGTCGATCACCGACTACGGCGCGTTCGTCGAGCTCGAACCGGGCGTCGAGGGTCTCATCCACGTGAGCGAAATGAGCTGGACCAAGAAGGTCAAGCACCCGTCGAAGCTCGTCGAGCCGGGGCAAGAGATCGAGTGCCAAGTGCTCGAGGTCGACGCCAAGGCCAAGCGCATCAGCTTGGGTCTCAAGCAACTCGAGCCCGATCCCTGGTCGGTCTTCACCGAGAAGTACCGTCCGGGCGACAAGATCGCCGGCAAGGTTCGCTCGCTCACCGATTACGGCGTGTTCGTCGGCATCGAAGAGGGCGTCGACGGCATGGTGCACAAGAGCGATCTCTCGTGGACCGTGAAGGTCAACAACCCCGCCGACCTCTACCACAAGAACGACGACGTCGAGGCCATCATCCTCTCGATCAACCACGACGAAAAGAAGGTCTCGCTCGGCGTCAAACAGCTCGTCGACGACCCTTGGCCCACCATCTTGAACGACTTGCCGACCGGCACCGTTGCCCAGGCCGTGGCCATCAGCATCGTCGACTACGGCGTGTTCGTTCGCATCCGCGACGGCATCGAGGCGCTCATCGCGTCGTCCGATCTGGTCGAGGACGAGAACGAGAAGATCAAGGTCGGCGACGAGGTCAAGTGCGAGATCTCCGGTCTCGACACCATCGACCGCCGCATCTCCGCCACGATGAAGAACATCGGTTCGGGGCCTTCGCCTACGGTCGCGCCCTCGCGCGAAGGTGGCGCTCGCAGCGGGACGCTCGGCGATCTCATCAAAGAGAAGCTGGGCGACAAGCTCGACGAAACCATCAAGCGCTGACATCGCAAAAGCCGCGCTGAGTGTCGGCCCCTTCTTCTCGAGAAGAGGGGGCCGACGTTTTTTGTGGCTCCGCGCCGAGCAGGTCTCGAAGCTGGTTTTTTGCCTGCGATCCTCGGGGTGTGCCGCGCGGCGGGTCTCTGCTAGGTTGCGGGTCGAGCCGACCAGGCCCTCCGATCCCCATGGCCGAGATCCTCATCCATAAGCCGCAGAACCGAGCCCGCGCGGTGTTCCTATCGCTATGGGCTGCGATCGTCGTGGCCGTGCTCCTCTGGGCGCACGAGATCCTCTTGCCCTTCATCTTGGCGTTGGTCTTGGCCTACGTCCTCACGCCGGCCGTGCGGGTCGTCGAGCAGAAGCGGATCCCGCGCTGGGGCGCCGTCATCGTCGTTTACGTCATCACCATCGGCGGCATCTACACGTCGCTCGCGGCGATGGCGCCGCGTTTGGTCGTCGAGCTGCGCGGCCTCTTTCGCGACTTGCCGGCGATGGCGGCCACCATTCGCGACGAGCAGGTGCCCGCCATGCGTAGCTGGTTGGCGAACGTCACCGGCGTTGCCCCTCCAGCTCCCGAGGTAGCACCCACGCCGCCCGCGGGGCCCATGCGCGTCGTGCCTCAGCCCGACGGTTCGTTCGAGGTGAGCTTCGGTCAAGGCGTCGAGTTTCACCAAGTGAGCGAGAGCCGTTGGCGTCTCGAGCCGGCGCCGCCATCGCAAGCAGCGCCGTTCGAGCCGGGTAGGTTCATGTCCGACGCCATCTCCAAGTCGATCACCTACGTGCAGCGAAACACGATGGAAGTGATTCGACTCGGCCGCTCGATCATCGTGGCGGTGTCGCGGGGCTTTTTCATCTTCTTCATGACGCTCATGCTCGCGGCCTATGTGATGATCACGCGCGAGAAGATCGTCGGATTCTTTCGTTCGCTCGTCTTTCCCGACTCGCGCCGCTCGTTCGATCTGCTGCTCGCGCGCATCGATCGCGGTCTTTCGGGGGTCGTGCGCGGGCAGCTCCTCATTTGCCTCGTCAACGGGATCTTGTCGGCGATCGGGTTCTGGATTTTTGGCCTCAAATATTGGCCAATCTTGGCCATCTTGGCCGGCATCATGTCGCTCGTCCCGATTTTCGGTTCCATCGCAAGCTCGATCCCCATCGTCGCCATCGCGCTCACGCAGTCGTTCGGGATTGCCCTCGGTGTCTTGGCCTGGATTCTCATCATTCATCAACTCGAAGCCAACTTCTTGAACCCCAAGATCATCGGGGATCAGGCGCACATTCATCCGGTGCTCGTCGTCTTTTCGCTGCTCTGTGGCGAGCATTTTTTCGGGATCGCCGGGGCCCTCTTGGCGGTGCCCGTCCTCTGCATCGCCCAGTGCTTGTTTCTGCATTTTCGCTACATCACCTTCGGTGACGACGCGCCGGCCGACAGCTTTCTGCCGCCGCCACCGGGGTACGCCACCCCTCCGCCCGGTGTGGCTTCGGAGAGCCCGCTCTCTTCGGGCTAACCGCCGCGGCCGAGGTCCCACTGGAAGCCGGCTTTGAGGGGCGCTATGAAGCCCGCGTGAGTTCAAAATCCCAGAGCCAGGCCCCCCTCGCCAAGCCACAGGCGGCCCCGTCCGATCCGCTTTCTGCCTTCACGCTGAAGGGGCTAGGGCTGCGCGTCGGCCTTCCGATCATCGGTGTTTGGGTCCTGGCCGTTCTCGTGGGGCGCTCGTGGGCGCTCATCGGCGCCGGAGCCATCACCGCGGCGGCTGCCGCGCTGGTCGTGTGGGCCATTCGGTTCGCTCGAAAAAACCGAGCCGTCGCCAGTTTGGTGCAGGGGGCCGACACCCCCGAAGCGCGCAAAGAAGCGCTCAGCAAACTGGAGAATGAATTCAAGAAGGGCGACACGGCGGCCATCTTCGCGAAGGCGCAACTGCAGCTCCACGACAACCCCAAGGTCGCGCTCCAGACCCTCGAACAAGTCGACCTCGCCAAGGTCATGGCGCCCGTCGCCGACGAAGCGCGCGCCCAGCGCGCGATGATTCACCTCGTCTTGGGTGAACCGGAGCGGGCGCGGCAGCTCGTCGACGCCATCGATCTCTCGCGGCACCAGCAGCCGAAGACGCGCGCGTCGCTGGTGACGGTCATCGGCGAAGCGTGGGCACGGACCGGTCACGGCAAGAAGGCGCTCGACGCACTCAGCGTGTTCGATCCGGAGGACCCCGAATACGGGGAGCTCCGTGCGCAGCTCTACCGCGCGTTGGCGTTCGCGTACGCGGCCGTCAACGACACCAAGGGAATTCGCCGCGTGCTCCGAAAGATGGTCGAGATCAACCCGCAGCTTTTGGGGGGGTTCGTCATGAAGAAGGTGCACCCGCTCCTCAAGAAGGAAGCGGAAGACATCTTGAAGCGGTCGGGAGCCGTTCCGCGCCGGATGACCGTCAAGCGGATGTAGCGGCAAGCGTCGCCTTGCCCACCGGGCGCAGGGCGATCTCCGGCAAGAGCTCGGCGAACGAGACGACCGTAATGTCGGGCAGCTCGACCTCGATGAGCTTGCGAACGAAGCGGCGGATATCGGGCTGCGTGAGGATGACGGCCGCGGCTCGGGCGTCTCGTCGTTCGGTCTCCGGCGCCGGCGCGAGCGCTCGGCGAATCGCCGCGACGACGTCGCGACCAGCGGCTGGCGCCAGCGTGAGGAAGCTTCCTGCGGCCGTGCGGGTGATGGCGTGCCGAATGGCTTCCTCGATCGCCGCGTCGAGGAGGTACACCGAGAGCTCGGAACGCCCCGTCGTGAGCCGATAGGTCGTCGCGCGACGGAGCTGGGCACGCACGAACTCGGCCAAATTGAGGGGATCTTTCTCGGTGACGGCGACGGTGGCTAGCGCTTCGAGGATGGCGCGCAGGTCACGAATGGAGACGCCCTCTTCGACCAGGCGCCGGAGCACGTCGGACAAGAGGGCGAGGGTGACGGGCTTGGGGATGGTTTGCCGGACGAGAGCCGGCGCGACTTGCTCGAGCTGATCCAAGAGGTGCTGCGCTTCCGCGATGCCGATGAAATCGGCCGCCCGGACGCGCAAGAGCTGCATGGAGAGCGTTTCGAGCTGCTCGACGGCCGCGTTGGGCGACGGCTCGAGGGTGGCCACGCGGGCGGGGACCTCGAAGAGCGAGATGACGGCATGGCGCTCAGGCAGCGTCTCCACGATGCGCACGCGAGCGGCGGGCAAGGGGACACCCAGCTCGGCGAACATTCGCTCGCGAACGCGCTGGGTGGCGGTGAAGACGCCAGGACGAAGCAGCTCGTCGGCGCGTGATTCGTCGTCGAGCAAGAGCGCGAGATCGGCGGACAAGTCGATCGACCACGGCACGACCAAAGGCAGGAACAAGGGTCCGCGCCGAGGGCCTGCCTGGTCGCGGCGAACGGGCTCGCCCGCGGCGCGCTGCGACTCGACGCGAAGCTGCGCCGCTCGCGCTCGCGACCCCAAGAGGAGCACACTGCCGAGCAGCACGAAGGGCACCGTGGGCAAGCCGGGAACGACGCCGAGACCGAGCACAAAAAAGCCGGCCACCTGGAGCGCTTTGGGGATGCCCATGATTTGCCGGGCCAGCTCGTTGCCGAGGGATCGGTCCGGTTCTTCGCTGGCGACACGCGTCACCAAGATGCCCGCCGCGGTCGACAGCACGAGCGCGGGGATTTGCGTCACGAGCCCGTCGCCGATCGTCAAGAGGCCGTAACGCTTCAACGCCATCTCGACGTCGAGCCCGCGCTGGCCGACACCGATGGCGAGGCCGCCCAAGATGTTGACGAAGGTGATGATCACCGATGCGACGACGTCGCCCTTCACGAATTTCATGGCGCCGTCCATGGCGCCGTAGAACTGGGACTCGCGGGCGAGAAAGCGGCGCCGGCGGCGCGCTTCGTTGCCGTCGATCGTGCCGGAACGGGCTTCGGCGTCGATGGCCATTTGCTTGCCGGGCATGGCATCGAGCACGAAGCGAGCGCCGACCTCGGCGACGCGCTCGGATCCCTTGGCGATGACGACGAACTGAATGACGGTGAGGATCAAGAAGACCACCGCGCCGACGACGTAGTTGCCGCGCACCACGAACTGCCCGAACGAGCGGATGACCTCGCCGGCATTGGCTTGCAAGAGGATGAGCCGCGTCGACGAGACGTTGAGCGCGAGGCGAAAGAGCGTCGTGATGAGAAGAAGCGTGGGGAACGTGGCGATGCTGATGGCGTCGGGCACGTAGAGGACGACCAAGAGGATGGCGATGGCGAAGGAGAGGTTCGCGGCAAGCAGAATGTCGAGCAGCCACGTCGGCAGCGGCACGACCATGAGGGCTACGACGAGCATGACCAAGATGGCGAGCGCCGCGTCGGAGCCGAAGGGCTTCGAAAATGGCAGCGCCGATCGGATCCCGCGAGTCTGCCGAGCGGCGTTCATCCCATCCTCAGCTCGGCGCGCCGAACATGGCGACGACGCCGGTGTAGAGGTGCATGGCGGTGCGATCGCCGAGCGGACCGATCTCGAAGCTCGAGAACATGCCGGCGAACGGCACGTTCGGGAACCGCTCGCGGACGATGCGAGAGTCGACGTCGCGCTCGCCGTAGAGGCCCGAGCCGCGGCCCGCGCAGCTTATGAGAAGTCCAAACTGGGGAGCAGCGCCGGCCATTTGTCGCGAGAGCTCGCGCGTGGTCGCCGAGAGATCGGCGCGCGAGGCGTTGGCGTCGCAGATGCCGAATGCCATGAGCATGCCGGGCGCCGCTTCTTCGGCGATGACGACCGACTTGCGGCCCGAGTCGACCCCCCGGATGCCGCGCACCAGCATCCCGCCACGGGCGCCCTTGTCGTCTTCGTTGCGCGCCAGAATCGCCAAAACGAGCGGGCGGCCGGAGAGGTCGTGCGTGCTTTCGGACAGCACCTCGAGCGCCGGGCGATCTCCGAGGCGGAAAACCATCGCGCCTCGCACCTCGGTGATGGGGAGGAGCGGGGAGAGCAAACGACAAGCCGAAGACGTGCGCACCACCGGTCGCGCGATGCCTCGAACGACGAGGCCGACTGCTTCGCCCTGCTGGGGTTTTGCTTCGCTCTGCAGGCGCTTTTGGTCCGGCATGGAGATCCACGCGCCGCCGGGCAGCGTGCCGCCGCCGATGATCGTGGCGTGCGCCGAGAAGCGAGCGAGGCTGTCGAGAGTCCGCGGCGAAAAACCTTGCGGCTGGGCGAGGAGGATGACCGTCCCCGACGCGTCACCCAAGGCCGTGGCGACGCGGTCGGTCAAGATGTCGCCCGCGGTGTCCTTTTCGCTTCGCGGGGGCACGAAGATCGGGCTCACGACACCACCCTGCCAGACGAGGCCACTCACCGCCGACGAACCTTCGTGCTCACCGCGTTCGGTGAGCACGCCCGCGCTCGAGCCCAAAATGATGGGAATGTCCCCGAGCTCGCGGCGCGCGACGAGCAACGTTCGTTCGGCGGCCTCCACGAGACTGCCCGACGCGAAGATGACGGCGCCGCTCGGCTGCGTGAGGGTTGCCCGAGCCTCTCGAATGGCGGCGACGATCGCGGAGGGATCCGAGGCCATGGCCGAAAAGCTGGCGGCGCCGAGAACGGGCGCCGGGCGAACGCTGCGAGGACCAGGGGGCGCGGAAGGGGGAGGGGGCACGGAGGGGCTCATCGCGACCCGTCCAGCGTATGGAGATGTGCGCTTGTCGGCAACCGGATTCACGGGCCGACCAACAACCCGGTGCTTCTCGTTCCCTTGGAGTTTGCCTATGCTCGATGGACCAGGGATGACAGACTCGGCGCTGACCGTGACGGGGTTCGGAAATACCAACGTCGGACGAAAGAGAAAGAGCAACGAAGACGCGTTCCTAGTGGACGAGGCGCTCGGGCTCTATGTCGTGGCCGACGGGATGGGTGGCCACGCCGCGGGCGAGGTTGCGAGTCAGGAAGCCGTGGAGACGGTTCACGGGATGGTCAAGCAGGGCCTCCGAGCCCTCGCGGATCTCGTGGGGCCCCTCACCACCGAGCGCGCTCGCTCGGCGTCGAGGCTCCTCGAAGGGGCGGTTCAGGCGGCGACCTACATGGTCTACGCGCTTGCCGAGCTCGATCGCGAGAAGTCGGGGATGGGTACGACGATCAGCGCGCTGCTTTCGCTCGGCCAATACGCGGTCACGGCGCAAGTCGGCGATAGCCGCATCTACCAAATCCGCGGGACAGAGGTGAGCCAGCTCACCGAAGACCACACGCTCATCTCTTGGCAACTGAAGCAGGGATTCATCACGCCCGAAGAAGCCAGGCGTTCGCCCCACCGCAACGTCATCACGCGCGCGGTCGGCAATCGCGACTACGTCGAGGTCGACACCGGGCTCCTCTCGCTCGCGTCGGGCGACCGCTTTCTTTTGTGCTCGGACGGCCTTCACGGCTACTTGCGGGACGATGAAATTTCGGTCGTCACTTTCTTGGGCGCCAAGGCAGCGGTCAATCGCTTCATCGAGATAGCGAACGATCGCGGCGGCAAGGACAACATCACCGCCATTCTCGTCGAGGTAAACTAACACTACCGCCTTAGATTTCTCGCTACCAGATCGATCATCGTACCGGCCATAAGGCCACTCGACCTGACCAAAAGGCAGAATTCTCGCATCAGCGGAGCGAGGTTGGCCAGGCAGTGCGGCTCACTTGCGTTGAACGGGTGGTTCCGACGGCCTCGCCGTAACTCGAGTTGGGTCGCCGCCAAATCGGCTGATCGCGATCTGCCGATGCCAAGACTCAGGCAGTAGAGCTAACACCTACGAGCGCCCGGCGATCGACCTGGCAGCGAAAAATCCGCGGTAGAAGTGCAAACACGAAAGGCTGAGCGCGGAACACGATTCCCCGCGCCGGCGTTAGTGCTGCAGTTGTCCCGTGAGGACGAAGGCCACGTCGCGAAGGTTCGTGGCGATGGTCTGTTTTGTTGACCGATCTTGCGCATCTTGGTAGCAGCCGTGGGAAGAAGAGGAGCTCGCATGAAGAAGCCGCGTGTGGGAGTCATCATGGGGGGAACCTCGGGAGAGCGAGAAATCTCGCTCAAGTCGGGGAGCGCCGTCGCCGCCGCGCTGCTCGCGCGGGGCCACGACGTCGTTCGAATCGTCCTTTCCGAAGGCGGCGATCCGGGGCTCGCCCTGCGCCGCTCGGGTCTCGAGGTCGCGTTTCTCGCGCTTCACGGGCGGCTCGGCGAAGACGGGTGCGTGCAGGGGCTCTGCGAACTCTACGGCATTCCGTACACGGGCTCGAGCGTGCTCGCCAGCGCGCTCGCCATGGACAAGGTGAAGTCGAAAGAGCTCTTTCGCCTGCACAACCTGCCGACGCCGCCCTACTATACCGTCTCCGCGGGCGACGACCTCGCCGATCTCGAAGAAATCCACGGATCGTTCGGCTTCCCCGTCGTCGTCAAGCCGCGCGGAGAAGGATCGTCGCTCGGTGTGACCCTCGCGAAATCCCTCTCCGAGCTCGGCCGTGCACTTTCGATGGCGCTCGAGCTCGACGAGGTGGCGCTCGTGGAGCGCTTCGTCGCCGGTAAGGAAGTAGAGGTGGGGATCTTGAATGGTCGCGTGCTCGGTGCCATCGAGGTCGCTCCGAAGAAGGGCATCTACGACTACGAAGCCAAATATACGCCCGGCATGACCGACTACTACATGCCTGCCCGTTTGCCCGCCGCGCGCTATGGAGGCGTCTTGAATCTCGCTGAGCGCGCTGCACATGTACTCGGTTGCTCGGGCGGCGTGCGCGTCGATCTCCTGGTGACCGAGGGGCAGAACGAATACGTGCTCGAGGTCAATACGCTGCCTGGAATGACCGAGACCAGCCTCCTGCCGAAGATCGCCGAGGCTGCTGGGTACGACTTCGGTCGGCTCTGCGAAGCCATTTTGGAGTCCGCGCGCGTGCATTCGTCGCCCTCGAGAAGGCCCGCACAAAAGTCGGGCGTCGAGTTCCAGCTCGACGAGCTCGAACCGCGTCGCCGCGCAGGCTAAGCTCCGCGCCGTTGCGCACCGGCCGACGGAGAACGCTCTTTTGGGTGGCCGTTTTGGCGGCCGTTTCGTCCTGTGGTCGTTCGCGAGAATCGACGGAAACGACGCGCGACGCGGCGCTCCCGAGCGACGCCGAAAGCGCGGCCGAGGCCGACGTCGAGATTCCCGCCGAGGCCGATGCCGACGCGGCGCTCGGCGAAGAGGCGGGCGAGTTCGAGGCGAAGCCGGGGCGGCGCTGCCCGAAGGAAATGGTCAACGTCGGCGACAGGTTTTGCATCGATCGCTTCGAAGACACGCTCGTCGACGACAAAACCGGAGCTCGCCTTTCGCCGCATTACCCGCCTGAACCAGGGGTGGCATTGCGCTTTTTTCTCAAATGGCAGGACGAGCGGCGCACCGTGGGGCCCGAGAGCGCGCGGCAGATGCTCTTGCCCGAATTGCCCGAGATCGAGCGCGGCGAGGATTTTCGTCCGCGCGCGGTCTCCGTGCGTGGCGTCCTGCCGCAGGGATACATCAGCGGTCGCGTTGCCGCCGAGGCGTGCGGCCGCGCGAAGAAACGGTTGTGCTCGCACGAAGAGTGGCAATTCGCATGTCGGGGCGAGAAGCAAACGAAGTATCCCTACGGCCCCGACTATCGCCCCGGCGTGTGCAATGTCTTCCGTGCGTCGCACCCCGCCATGAAAATGCACGACAACCCTTCGACGGGGCACTCTGATCCCCGCCTGGGCCTCGTCAAAGCGGAGGACGGCCCGCTCTTGCGCGTCACAGGCTCGACCAAGGAGTGCGCGAGTCGTTGGGGCAAAGACGCCGCTTTCGACATGGTGGGCAACGAGGACGAGTGGATCGACGATCCGGAAGGCACGTTCGTGGGCGGGTTCTTTTCACGCTCGACCAAAGAGGGCTGCGACTCAATCGTCACCGTGCACCCGCTCAAACACTGGGACTATTCGATTGGTGTACGCTGCTGCCGCTGAGAGGGAACGTCGCTCGCACGCGGTTAAAAAGAAGGAGCCGATCGACCTCGCGCACCAGGTCCATTTCCCCCCGGTCGATCGGCTCTGATCCTGAAATACCCGGACGTTGGAGAACGGACGGTTTCCGAGGCGTTACCGGATCTCGCCAAGATCGACTCTTCGCATGATAGAATCCTACGCGGAATTGGCTCGCACGACGGGCCCCGACGAAGAGGCATCAGGATGAGCGATCAGCCGGACAATCCCGACAACCAAGCACCCGTTCGCACAGACTCCCCCCCGACCAACTCGGGCGTCGTGACGCTCAACGGTGAGAGCTATCAGATCACGCCGACCGCGTTTCGCTCGCACTATCAAGTGACGACCGCCGACGGCAAGCTCGTCGGGCTCATCGAAAGCATGGAGACCGACGTGGGCCGCAAGTTCACGGCACGCCCTGCGTCCGGCGCCGGGATGACGCAGTCGCTCATGATGAAGATCGCCGAAGCGGCCGCCGCTTCGGGCGTCATCAAATAGCTCATCCAAATGAATTCTGCCCGGCCATCGCGACTCTAGCCTGTTCGCTTTCGCAGTGCTCTCGCCAAAAAGCCAAAGGATAAAAGAGCCACGACGATGGGCACTTCGACCCACGTGGCACCCAGCATCGTCAGCGCCGCCCCCAAAGCAGCGAGAACGGCGGGCCACCGATCGGCGGGCGAGAGGCCCCTCGATTTTCGCGCGGAGAGGACGAAGAGCGCCGCAGCCGTGACGGTGTATTGCAGCGTGACGCTGAGCGCCGAAAGCGCGAAGAGGTTTCCCATCGAGCCCCATTTTGCGTTGACCGCGAGGATGAACACCAAGAGCGTGAAGGTGACGGCGAAGGCCCGACGCGGCACTGCATGCAGATCGAGCTCGTCGAGGCCGAAGCCGAGCGCTTCGGGCCTTCCGAGCGGTGCGAGATAGCGTGGCGTCATGGCGATCATGCCGATGACGATGCCGAGCGCGCTCACCGTCGTTGTCGCCAAGACGATGCGGTAGAACGTCGTTCCGCCGTAGGCCCGCGCGGCGTCCGCCAACGGGAGCTCGTGAGCTCCGAGATCCGGGACGGCGCGCACGCAAGACGCGTGGAGCGCGAAGTAGAGAAGCGCCGCGACGACGAGCGTGCCCACCGTCGCGAGCGGCACGTTCCTCGGCGCGTCTTTGACATGGGCAGCGGGGAGCGGAACGACCTCGAACCCCTGGAGAGAAAACGCGACGGCGAGGGCAGCTGGCAAGAATCCGCTCGGCGCACCTCCTGGTGCCGATGGCGCTGTCGCGATGACGGGCGCGACGAAGAGAGCGGCGACGGGGAGCGAGACGAGCGGGATCGCCTTGAGCACCGTCACCGTGGACCACGTCGCTGCCGACAAGCTGAGACCGCGCGAGAGCACCGCCGTCAGCGCCGTCACCAGCAGAAGCTCGGCAAAAAGGCGCTCCGAAGGCGACGCGAGGCCGAACGGCACCGACGCGCTCTCTACGAACCCCACGACGACGGTCGCCGTGCTGAAGAGCGCCGAGACGAACGCCGTCAACCCGACCGCGAAGGCTGCCTGCGCTCCGAAGGCGGCGTTGGCGTAGAGGTAGGGCCCGCCGTCCTCCGGGAAAGCGCGCCCGAGCCGAGCGAAGACCCACGCGGTCGGAAGGAACAGCAGCGCTACGGCGGGGTAGGTCCAAGCGCCCAGCCAGCCGGGCACCGCCGCGGCGACCTCGCGGGGCGCGAAGAAGATGCCGACGCCAACGGTTCCGTTGACGCCTAGCGCGAGGAGGCTGGCAAGGCCGAGCCTCGTCTCACTCGGCGGCTGCGTCGCCGCCATCGGGCGTGCCGCCCTCCGGTGGGGGGGGAAGGCGGTCGATCCATTGCTTGAGAATGGCGCGGCCCTCGGGGTCAATGATCTTCGTGTCGACGGGCGGCATTTGGAACGCGGGTGCGCGCGAGCCCGTTCGGAGATAGAGCTCGCTGGCGTCGGCTGCGTGACCCTGGATGCGGTAAGGGCCGACGCCCGCGTCGGGCGGCACGGAAACGAGCGTGTGAAGTTGATTGACGGCCGTTTGGTACACCAAGGTCGACTCGACCGTGGTGTTGGTCGTCAAGAGACGCACCCTGTATTTGGGAGTCGCACCGGGGCCCTGGTCGGTGTGGCAGTTGCCGCAATTGGCGTGGAGGTAGCCGAGCGCCTTCTGATCGAGCTCGTCGCCCGGAACATGATAGCCGCCGCTCGGAACGTTGGGCGCGCCGCCGTCGGCGCCGACCAGGACGTTGGACTGCAAGAGCGTGCTGATGGTTTCTCCGCCGAAATCGTGGCTCAGCTGAATGGCGCTGAAGCCGAGAATCGCCTCGCTGAGCTTGCCGTGACAGTTGATGCACTCAGCGCGGCTGGGAATGTCGTGCATGAGCGGCTCGGCGCCCTGTTCGATGGGCGCGACGTCGAGCTTTCCCTCCGGCGGCACGAACTCGGCGGCAGTCTCTTCGGCGTTCCACCTGTAGGCGGCGTAGAGAAAATCGCTCTTGCCGGCGCCGTACCGTACGATGAGGCGCGTCTCCACACGCTTGCCGAGGTACCTGAACTCTTTCCAAAAGCGCGTCCCGATGGGGACGACCCAGTGATCGGGATCGCTCACGTCGATCTTCGCGCCGGACGGGATCTGCACCCAACGGCTTTTGTCCGCGCCGTCGGACCAGAGCTCGAAGCGCGGGCGGAACGAACGCACGGTGGGCGAGATGATCTTCGCGGCGAAATCGCAGTAGAGACCCGTTTCCGCCAATGTGCCGGGCGCTACCGCCATGGCTCCGGCGTCGGCCCCGCCGTCAGGAAGCGACGAACAGCTCACGGGGCCTAGTTCACGCGCGTCGGCGGCATCGTGCGCATTGGCGGCGTCGCTCGCGTCGGCCGTGTTGCCCGCGTCCGCACCGGCGTCCCCTTGCGTCGTGGACTGGTCGGCGCTGCTGTCTTTGACTCCTGCTGCTCCGCCCGCTCCCGTGGAGCTGCCGCCCGATCCACCGGGCCCCGAGGAGGCGCCCGCTGTCCCGCCGCCCGTCCCGTTGTCGTCGCCGCCGCACGCGCCTACGAGGAGGAGGATCAATGCCGTGCACCGCGCGCTGCGCATCCCGTGGGTTCGTTGTGCCATGTGGACTCCGCATGATAGGGGAAGGCGGCGCTCGACCGCAACCGCTCATGCGCGAGAGATGCGACGGCACGAACGTTTTTCAGCGGCGATGTTCGCGGCGTTCAGTCGGCGACCGCGTCACCGCCGTCGGTAGCTCCGCCGTCGGCGGCTCTGCTGTCGGTGGCTCCGCTGTCGGTGGCTCCGCTGTCGGTTGTGCCGGCGTCGGACGGGGGAGGTAGCCGGTCGATCCATTGCTTCAGCACGGCTCGGCCCTCGGGATGAATGATCTTCGTGCCGACGGGAGGCATTTGGAACACTGGCGAGCGGGTACCCGTTCGGAAGTAAAGTTCGCTGGCCTCGGCGTTGTGTCCCTCGATGCGGTAGACGCCTATACCCGCGTCGGAAGGGGGCGGGGTCGGCATGGTGTGCACCTTGTTGACCGCTGTCTGGTAGGCGAGTGTCGACGCGACGGTGGTGTCGGTCGTGAGAAGCCGTACGCGGTATACCGGATAGGTCACGCCGCTCGGCGTGTCGGTGTGACAGTTGCCGCAGTTGGCATGCAGGTATCCGAGTGCATTCTGGTCGAGCTCGTCCCCGGGTACTCGGTAGCCACCGCTCGGCACGTCGGGTGCGCCGCCGTCGGCACCGACCAACAGGTTGGCGCGGAGCAGGGTGTCGATGGTTTCGCCGCCGAGGTCGTGGCTCAGTTGGACGGCGCCGAAACCGAGGATGCGCTCCTTGATCCTGCCGTGGCAGTTGGCGCAGTCGGCCGAGCTCGGAATGTCGTGCATCAGAGGCTCGGCCCCCACTTCGATGGGAGCGACGTCGAGATCGCCGGGGCTCGAGGTGGGACTTCCCACGCGCGTTGCCGCCGTCTCGGTCGCGTTCCATTTGTAAGCGGTGTAGAGAAATTGATCGATGCCGGTGCCGTAGCGGACGATGAGGCGCGTCTCCACGCGCTTGCCGAGGTATTTGAACTCTTTCCAGAAGCGCGTGCCGACGGGAAATTCCCAGTGATCGGGGTTGCTCACGTCGATCTTGCTGCCCGCCGGCAGTTGGATCCACCGGCTCTTCTCGGCGCCGTCGGACCAGAGCTCGAAGCGCGGCCGGAATGAGCGAACCTTTGACGAGACGATCTTCGCTGCGATGTCGCAATAGAGGCCGGTCTCCTCGAGCGTAGCGGGGGCTCGGTCGAGGGCGCCAGCCTCGGCGTCCCCTTGCGGCAGCGATGGGCACTCGACATGGCCGGTGTCCCGCGCGTCGGTAGCATCTGCCGCTTCGGGCATGGCGCCCGTCTCCGTCGTGGATTGATCGACGCTGCTGTCGGCGACGGCGCCCGCCGATCCGCCGCTCCCTCCCGTCGGCGTCGTGTCGTCACCGCCACAAGCAGCGAAGAGGAGCATGGACAGCGCGACGGATTGTGTTGCGGTGATCCCGTGAGCCTGTCTCGTCATTTTCGGCCGCGGATCATAGGAGACGGGGCCTGCCGCCGCTATGAGAAAGTAGCGCATGACGGCGGGCGGGGACGTTGGCGCTCTCAAGCCTTGAGGCCGGCAGGGGGACGCGGGGCGGCCCACGCCACGCGCTCAACGGCTCTTCGTCGCGGGAGTCGCGGGCGGCGGCGCCGCGAAGGAGTCCTTGAGCGAGATCGTGCGGTTGGCGACGAGCGCGCCCGGTCGCGAGTCCGTGTC
>DATEMX010000430.1:0-9830 GCA_035275365.1 Polyangiaceae bacterium
GCACCCCGGTTTCGAACAACCAGCACCAACTGCAAGCGTGCTCGCTGCGACGAGCGATGCGGCAGGTAAGATCGAAATGAAATGGCCCACGTCACCACCCGCCATCGAGCGCGTCGAGGCTCGTCAACGAAATTCTCACGAGACGCTGGATCTGCTGCACGTAAGGACTCGGCCAGTCGATTTCCGAAAGGAGCATCTCCTGGTCAGATGAGCCCAACCAGGACAAAGCTACCATCATCTCTCGCCGCCATGCCAACCTTCGAAAAGACGCCAACCACGGGGAAGGTTTGATCGATCCGCGAGGTACCGGTGTGCGTATCGAATACCAGGAGTCGAGCGACCTTGCGATGCGAGCCGGCTAATTCATGGTCGTCCCCGTCGCGCTTTGCTGCTCGGTCCCCTCTGGACGCACTCCCCAATGATCCCGGCAGGGACTGGGCCCGCGATGGCTTCACGGTATCGAGGATCAGCAGCTTGCCGGTTGCCGGAGCGTACGCCAGGGCATGAACGTCGCCCACGCGAACCTGGGGGGTCAGCGTCGTACTGGGCGGGGGCAGGAGGAAGACGTGCCGCCAAACTTGCTCGTCGACGGCGTACCTCCAGATCTCTCCGGTTGGCACGTCCCCGCGGCGTCCACCCACCATGTACATGGCGCGCTCGGTGCCGGACAGGAGCCCACGCCATCCCGTGCGATTCGAAGGCACGAAGCGCGAGGCGGCTGGCTCCGCCGCGAGCGCCGCGATCCGTACATCATTCGGTACGCAGAAGCACTCTTCTCCCTGGCTAAAAGCGGGGGTTTGCCCGGGTGGGCATTGGGACGACTCATCGCAGCGGTTGCGGCAGTGATCCTCGAAGCAGCCTTGGGATGGCCCGTTGCAATGGGTGGGGTCGCAATGACTCGGCGACGGCACTTCGCTGGCGAGAAGAATGCCGGTGGACGAACCGACGATAGGCATCGGTGAGGACGACGCTTGGGACCAACTGCGGGGGACGGCGACCGCGGTCAGGGGCAGACCTCCCACCGCGCCGTCAACGAAGTTCTTGCCCTGGTAGCCGGCTTCGACGGGCGTGAGCCAGAACTGGTCGCCCGTCGCGACGAGCCGCTTGACTGCGTCCGACATCGTTGGCGAAAGCTCGATGCTGAGTCGGTCCGGAGCGCGAACGGCGATGATCGAAGCGGGTACCTGTTGCGTGCTGGGAAACAGGATGGCTGGTGATGTCAGACCCTGAAGCCTCGTGATCTGATCGATGATCGAGGCGGGCCGCACCTCGGCCGGTGTGCGGAGGAACCAGTCCGGCCGAACGAGGGTGTAACACTCCGGATTGAACCTGCACGTGAAGAAAGGGTTGCGAAGCCTAGGGGTGGCGACAATCCCATTGCGAAGGTCGATCGAAATCAAAGGCGTCTTGATGGTCACATAGTTGTCCCGGAGGCGACCCACCGAGTTGCTGTCACGCCCGTCGGTGTCCGCGAACACCAGACCTCCGCTCACTTGTCCGTGGCTCCAGAGGAGACCCAACGTCCCCGTAACTGCTAGCCCGCCGATGTGGCTCGGGAACCCTCGCACCCTGCCGGCGGCGATGTCGGTCGACTGGAACCAGTGAACCGCCTGCGGAGTGCCGATGTGACAATCATTAGACCGACCCCCAGCCGGCCCGGGTGGAATGGGCTCGCCGTCACAATGGAGATCGCCGGTGTAGGTTGGATTGAGCCGAAGATCGAGCGTGGGAGTCGGGACCGGCAGCGACCCGGTGTTCGGTGGATTGGCCCCCATCGTGACATTCACCCAACCGCTCGAGGGCTGGTCAAATGCCTCTCGTGTCGGTTGGCACACGGTACGCAAGCACCTCTCCTGCGATAGATCGGTGTCGGTGAGAAAGTCGTGGCAGTTGCAATGGCGAAAGCCGACGGGAGCGCTCGCGAAGGGCGCGTGAACGGGGCGGTTTGCCTCGCCGACGGGCAGACGAGAATCTAGACCGATGGCGGCAGACACCGTGAACACGGTGCTCGTCGTCGTCGAGTTGCGCTCGTTGGGCCGGGCTACGAAAACCGGTGCGCCGTCACAGACGTCGCCCAGGACGGTGCGCACCTCGCGGGCTTCCGCAACGTCGTTCGAGTTGTCTTGCACCCTCCCGTTGGCGATACTCGAGCACGAGTCGCACACGTTCCCGAACCCATCGCCATCGGCGTCGTCGAGCTGATCGGCACACCTTCCCAGGACGTTTCCATCGAGGACGCAGAACGATCGAGGGCAGCCCGCGTCGCTGGTGCAGGTCGGCGGTCGATTGGCCACGGTCGGACAGTTGTCGCATTCGTTTCCAACCTGGTCGCCGTCGTCGTCGTCCAAAAAACCGGTGGGAGGTGGCGCGTTGACCTTCGATGGACACCGGTCACACGCGTCCCCGAATCGATCGCCGTCGTGATTGAGCTGGAGTGGATTGGAAGCGGTCGGACAGTTGTCGCAGATGTTACCGATGCCGTCGCCATCCGTATCGGCCTGATCGGCGTTGGCACACTCCGGTGGTCGGAGCTTGCATCGCGTAGTGGGAGCGCAATTGTCGACGGTGTCGTCCACCCCATCGTCGTCCGCATCGACAAGAAATTGATTGATCCAGTCTCCGTTGTCCGGCGCTGGGTGGCCATTGTTGTACGTAGGTGACCAAGCCGAGGTATCCGAGGAGAGAAACCCTGGATAGAAACCGTTGTTGACACCAAAGATGGTCGGCTTCCCCCCGTTCTCACGAAAGGTGAGGGGCCCACCCGAATCACCCGACTCCGTCCCCGATTCGGGACTGCGGTCTATTTCGATCCGAGAAGGCCCACAGGAGCCGAGATGGAGGAATCCGCAGTCCCTTTCGAAATTGATCAGTTGACCGCTTGCCACGCTAGCCTTCTTCTTGACGGGCACGGGCCTGAACGCCGTCCCATCCCAGCCCGTCATCTCGACGGGAGCACCGAAAAAGGGTGGCTCACGGGCCGTGTTGAAAACCCGGTCCTCGAAATCGCCTCCCGTGTAAAAGGGAAGGAGCTCGGGCACTTCGCTTATCGTCAAGTTTCGGGCAAGGAAGACGATTGCCAGATCCCGACGCGCGTCTTCTCGGTCCTGAGCATCGGCGGCGTTGGTGCAGATGCCTGACGCGGTACTGAACCGAAACCCCGTCGCTGCGATTCCCGCACCGCCCGGACCGATGTCGACGCCGGCCGCGTTCGTCAAATGAAACACGATGGTGGCAGGATTCGTCGTGGAACCCAGCCCGCAAAAGCAGTGCCCGGCTGTGAGGAGCACATTCCTTTTGATTGGCTGAGCGGTGCAGGAACGACTGCCGCCACCAGGCAGAGCGATTAAGATGAACCCCACGGCCCTTTCGGGCAGGGCTTGCGAGGACGTCACGTCTCTTGCGTCCCCACCCGTGATCGCCTCTCCCGCCGACGAGATCGGGTCGGATGTCGCCTGCGCACCGCAGTCCAAAACCAAACTGCTCAAGCAAAGCCCCCAGATCCTCAGCCCGGACGCGATCGTCCCCTGCCGCGCGTATTCGGTACCCATTGCTCCTCCTATTCAGGTAGATGGCCGGGCACGAACGCCCCATACTGCCCGATAAAGCTTTATCAACGGCTCGGGGCCACGACAAGCGAACTGCTTGTGAATCTTCACATAGGGCGGAAGATCGGCGGAAGATCCAGGAGAACGCGTCTTGAAACGAAGAGACCTGGGAGTAGCCGCTTGCCAGATAGGTCGTCGCGGGGGCCCCATACGCCCAACGCCATATCGCCCCGTTCTAGGCGCGAGCCCAGATGGTGCCGTCATCGGAGAGCGATGTCGCGAGAAGCGTGTTGTCGGCGAGCGCCCAGACGTCGCTGGTCGTGCAGTAGACCTTCTCGTTCGCGGCGATCGCACAAGTGTGGGTTTCGCCTGCGGCGACGTGGCGCCACGTCATGCCCGCCGAAATGTCTGTCGGCGGAACTTCTTCGCCTCGCAGATCGTGCTGCCTCCGCTCGGGGTTGCGATAAAAAATATGACACTTCCCAACGCCGTACCTCGCGAAATCCCCAGGATTCCGCCGCGCGGTAACGTGGATGCTCCTCAAGGAAGGGGAAGGCGGCTCGGGCATTCGCCGTCGCCTTGGTAATCACCGAACGTTCGTAGTTGGGTGTGGACGTAGTCATAAACGGAGATCTTCCGATCGCCATCGACGTCTTTGACCGCCGTCAGATCGTAGGGATCGGGTGAAGGCAGCGCCTTGGCGGCGTCGCACGCCGAAAGCTCGTCGAGCGTCAACGCACGATCGCCGTCGGCGTCGCAAACGAGGAGCCACTGCGCGAGCCGTTGGGTCTTTTCCACGCCTTGGGTCACGTTGTCGAAGTATTGATGATCGCCGTGGAGGGTGGGTTTGATCTGCACCGAGCCCCCCGCGGGGACCGCAAACCCGGCGATGCCGTCTTCACTCGCACAGTCGTCGAAAGAGGTGCCTGCGGCAAAACCCCAGGCGAACGAGATCTTGTCGCTCTCCTTCTCGCCGTATCCTTCGAAATAGACAGAATACCCCTTAGCGATCATGAAATCGGCGTCGGCCTGGGTGGTCGGCGGAAGGGGGACCGCTCCGGACTTCGCGTTGGCGACGTCGTAACCGAACTTGTCCCAGCGGACCGCGGCGACGTCCTTCCACTCGTGGGCCACGTACCCGCTCGTGGGTGCATTGCGTAGATCGAGAACGTAGGTGGTGGGATCCAACAACCTGTCGCCGGTATCGCTTCGCGCAGCGCGAAAATTCCCGACCACGGCCAAGTAGCGCGTATAGCGAATGGTCCACCCATCGTGCACGTTCTCGGGGCCCGTCCCCGGATCGAGCCCCTCGGCGATGGAGGCCTCGGGCACGACGAAGATCTGCACCGTCCCCTTGCCTTCGTCGGAGGAAGAGCCGCAAGCCGCCAAAGAGAGAACGGGCATGGTAAGGCACGCCCCATACACCGCTAAATGACCGTGCATGATTCTCGGGACCCCCACCCCACGCGGCTCGCTTCGCTCGATGAGGAGATTGTTCGCGAATGCGAACTTTGATTTGGCATCGATTTCATGAAGGCTACTCCTCGAATGTCAATTGTTAGGGGGGCAAAGGCACCCACCGGAACACCGGCGGGGAGAGATTCCTGATTCCAATGAGCAGAGCGCTATGGGCATCGTCGCCTGGCTCGATCGCGAACGGCCGCTCGGAGGTCTTCGCGATGTCGTCGAGATCGAGCTGACCGAGCCACCCGGCGACGTCGAACTCCACCTCGAGTCGATAGTGCGACGAGGTGACATCGGCGCTGACCGGCGCCGTCTGCACCGCGTGGTACCCCTGCGATTGCGGCGTGACGTCCACCTTCGCGAAGATGGGGATCACCTCCGCGCCTCGACGCGCCTCGGCGCCGAGCACCACCGAGTGTCCAGACGGCGCTCCGGGCAACGGCCCTGGCCGAGACTGCGTTTCGAACCAGGAAATGCCGTAGTCGTAGGAGGCGCTCCGGATCGGTCCGGTGAAACCGTGCACGGTGCCCAGCGCCACGGGCGTCGTCGCTAGAGAGTCGACCGTGGTCACCGTGATGAGCTCGGCGACGGAGCTCTGGCAAAGCGTGGGCGATCCCGACGCCGCCGCGCAGAAATAGACCGGGCCGAACGCGAACTCAGCGCGTGACAGCGTCACTTGCCAATCGCCGATCGTGGTCTCGGCGCCGCCGCCGAGCACGGCGACGGCCGAATAGTCGGCGATGCTTTGCGGCGATTCGGTGCACGCCGGCGCGAGCACACACGCCAGAAGCGCGCAAAATCGGCGGAGCGGCTCGAGCGAGCTCACAAGTACACCGTTAAGTTGGCGAAGATCGCGCGCGGCGGACCGGCCGTGAAGTGCCGCGCGGGCACCCTCGACGGCACCGGCGTCGTGAGCCAGCTCGAGACGAACGAGTATTCGGTGTCGGCGAACCGTGCACCGAGCAAGTTCGTCGCGTCGACGCTGAGTTCGAGCCAATCGCGACGGACACCCAACGTCGCGTCGAGGAGAAAGACCGGCGGTGAGCTCTGCCCATAGGGAAGAGGACGCGACGACAGGAGGGTCGTTCCGTAGCCTGCCTTCCACTCGATCGGCTTGTTCCACAGTCGCCCGAGCGCGCTCTGAAAGCCGATGTCACTCCGAAGGACGACGGGCGGAACGTAGGGGAGCGATTGCCCCTTCACGTAGGGCGGCGAGGGATCCTCGGGCGTGGGGATGGGCGGCGAATCGAGGATCGCGCGAACGTAGGTGGCGCTGATCGACGCGTCGAGCCATGGCGCCGGATGCGCCACGAAATAGCCGACGAGACCCCTGCGCGTGGTGGGCCCGATGCGCTCGAGCCGCGATGCGGCCGGATCGAACGCCAGATCGTAGGAGAGGTTGGTCTGATATCCGATGCCGGTGATCGAGATCGCGCGACCCGCGCGCAACGTGGCGCCGACTTCGTAGCTTCGGACCTTGGCGAAGGGCGCCCTCTCGCCCTCCTC
Organism: Polyangiaceae bacterium; assembly: GCA_035275365.1. Classification (GTDB taxonomy): domain Bacteria; phylum Myxococcota_A; class Polyangia; order Polyangiales; family Polyangiaceae; genus DASWDH01. The sequence continues at coordinate 6,516 of DATEMX010000430.1, forward strand.
GAGCTGTCGCGCTTGCGGTGATCGGTAGCCCTCGCCGTACGACGCCGACAACCGCAGCCACGAGAGCGGGTCGATCTCGAACGAAGCTCGCGGCCCGAACGCGATGCCCGCGGCCGTGCGGCGAAAGCCGACGATGTGCGATCTTTGCGAGAAAGCCGGGACGAAGTTCCCGAGCTCGTCGTCGACGTCGAAAAAGAGCAGATCGGAACGCGCTCCCCCGCGGAGGCGAGCGCGGCTCGAGAACGTCAAGGCGAGATCGCCGTAGAAGCCCAGGTCCGTCTGCCGCACGGTGGCGTCGTCGCGCTCGTCCCACGTCTCGTTTTGTGGGGCTTGGAGCAAGTTTTGCGCTTGAGCGATGCGATGCGTGCGCAAGTCGGAGCCGAGGTGGACCTGCGCATCGAGCCACGGAGCCACCTCGACACGGCGAGCGCTGTAAGCGAACGAACCGCCGAGACCCAAGTCGTCGTTCGACTGCTCGACGAGATCGCCTCGCCCCACCCAGTCGGGATTGAATCGCGACCGCTCCATGTAGCCAGTGAAGTTGAGCCGGCTTCGGAAGGTGGCGAGGTACGTGAAGACGCCCGCGGCCACGCGGGCGTCGCCTTCGCCCTGCCACTCGAACGAGAGGCCGACCTGCACCCGCGACGTTCCAGCCGATTGGGCGCGCGCCGAGGCGTCGGGATACGCGTCGTAGAAGCCGATGCGGCGCGCCTCGAGATCGTCGCGTCGCACGACGCCCGCCAAGTTGGCTCGTCCGGCATAGGCGCCCAGGTGCAAGAGCCCGGCGATGTTGCCGGGAAGACGGAGCCGATATTGGCCGAGCGCCGAGCCGGATATGCCGCCGCGCGTACCGTCTCCGAAGCCGTCGGTCTCGCGGAACGTCGCCGCGCCGAACGTTTCCTCGGATTGGTCCTTTGGTGCCCACAGACCCAAGAGTCGCCGCGTGCCGAACGAGCCCGCGCTCGCCTTGATGCGCGAGCGACGCTCTTCGACGCCGAGATCGTACTCCACGCTGCCGGCGACGGCGAAGTCGCCCTGGCGCGGGTCGTAGACGCCTTCGACGACGCGGAGCGAACGGACGACCTCCGGGATGACGAGGTTGAGATCGGCGTAGCCCTGTCCGTGAATGTGCGACGGCTGGTTCATGGGAATGCCGGCCACTTTGAACTCGACGTCTTGGCCATGCTCCGAATCGAAGCCGCGCAGGTAGATGCGCTGCGCTACCGCCTCACCCTCGGGATGCGCGACGAAAACGCCGGGCGCCGTGCTCAGGAGATCGGCCGCCGAGCCGTGCGGAGCCGCGTTCAGCGTCGCCCGCGAAATGCGAAAATCGGAGGCGCCACGGCTCGGGGCTTGGCGCCGGCCTCCCACGAAGACTTCCGCCGGAGCTCTGGGGTCCGAGGGCGCGGGCGAGGACACCTGCGATGGGGGCGAAGCCGATTGCGGCGGCAACGTGGGCTCTTCCATCGGCTTCGGCTCGACCAGTTCCGGTGGAGGCGCGGGAGGAGCGAAGTGAAAGGGAATGCGAATCCGGCTGGCCACCGGCTTGTCGCCGCGCGTGGCTGGCTCGAACGTCCACTGGCGAACGGCCACGACGGCGGCTTCGTCGAGATCGGCCCCCCCCGACTGGAGCACCGTGACGGCGCTGACGTGACCGTCGGCGTCGACCGTGACGGCCAACGTGACGTCGCCGTGCTTGCCACCGGCCAGCGCCGATGACGGGTAGACGGCATCGACGTGACTCGACACCACGGGCGGCGTCACCGGTCGTGCTTCGGGCGGCGCGGGCTCCGCCGTGGCCGTCGCGCTCGCCACCAGCAAGGCAGCGAGGGACGCCAGGGCCAAATGACCGCGCCGGAATGGCGATAGGGAACTGCGATGAAGCATGCATTCTTCGTTCGCTGCGCGAACGCTCGGGACTTCATGAGCGCGGGTCGAACCGCCCGGCCGAGATTTCGAATTGTCGGGAGCGTCGTAGCGCCTACGCCTGCCCGCTCGTTGGGTATCGCGGCGCACCGCCGCGAACGGCGACGACGCGTGACGCGATCGAAACGCTTCAGACGGCCGGCGCGGGAGGCGACGTCTTCGGAGCGAAGAACAGGAGCAACGATCGCGGCGAGAGGAGATCGCGCGCGCGAGCCCGCGCCCCTTCGCGGCTCGACAGCATGCAGGCCAACATCACGCATCCGGCGAACGTGGCCAAGCTCCGTGCAACGACGCCGACGAAGCAATGGGCGTGATCGTGCTCATCGAGCACCGAACCGGCGGAGAGCTGAGCCAGCCCGCGCCCGCCCGCCTCTACGCCTCGAGCCACGCTCTCGAACGAAGCGCCGTGGTGCTCCACCTCGACCAGATCGCCGTGTTCGCAGACGACGTGGCGCACGAAGGCGCGGTGCAGCGTTCCGAACACGGACCCCGATGCGAAGACCGACAAAACCAAGAGCGCGAGCCATGCCGCACCGCGCATCGGCGCAGGCGGAATTCGCATCGAGGGCTCGTAGCCAAGTCGCAGCAAGACACAGGTGGCTTATTCGCCGAGCTCTTCGCTGTCAAGGCTCGGCCCTCGCGCCCGCGCCAGGCCTGATCGTCGCCCCAAGACCACGCCCTCCCCGCTCCCCGGATGGCCCCCGGCCCCACGGAGCTTGAAAAGCTGGCAAACATACGATACCTGAACGAAATCAAACAACGTCGAAGGGAGTCTCAGGCCCTCCGATGAATCAGGCCCCCGTAGCTCATTTGGATAGAGCAAGGCTTTCCTAAAGCCGAGGTGGCAAGTTCGATCCTTGCCGGGGGCGCCCATCCAAGGCGGGCTGTGGCTCTTCTCAGTTTGTGGTGGGTGCTCGGAAGAAGCTCAGTGAGCGCACGCGTTGAGGAGCCGCAGTCTGTAGTTCCTGAAGGAGCGCTGCGAAGCGCCGCTATTCGGCCGCGCTGTCGCTTGCGGCGTCAAACGGCGCGCCGCTCTCGGTAACATCTCTCGTCGCGCTGGCGTCGCCCTGGGCACGAGCGGCGCCGTCGTTCGGGGTCCCGGCTTCGACAAGGGCGCCGCAAGTAGCGGCGCAATTCGTTTGCAAGCACATGATGCCGCTGAGCGCGGTGAGACCCGACGTAATGTCACCCGCAAAGCATGGCGCCACGCACGCGAAATCGAGACCTGTCGGCTTGAGACAATTGACGAGGGTACACGTCAAACCGGCTTGGCAGCTTGGGTTCATCATGCAAGCGCCGATCGCGGCGCCGCATTTGCCGACGAGGCAGTGCACGCAATCGCCGATCGGCCCGTCGGGGATGGCGAGACCGTCGAGCAGGTCGCCAATG
>DATEMX010000431.1:0-6055 GCA_035275365.1 Polyangiaceae bacterium
GTTGCGGGCGAGTAGAGCCAGCTCGCCGAGCTCCTCGACGTCGGGCTCACCAGCGGCCAAGGATGATTCGGTGCTCGGGTTGGCGTTCATAGGGTGAGGACGGAGCACCCCACGTGCCAGTCTTTTCGCGCATGTTGCGCACGCCGGTCCGAGGCTCGCAACGGCGCGACCTTCCCGTCGCGCGGCGTCCGTCCGCTGGGCAGAGGCCCGATTTCACGCCTGCGCTGGCCAGCGAGTTGCTTCGGGTTCCGACGTGCACCAAGACCCGCTCATCGGTCGGACTATCGACGGCAAATACATCATCGGACCCATGATCGGCCAAGGGGCGATCGGCCGAGTCTATCGCGCCAAGCAGATCTCGCTCGAACGCGAGGTCGCCATCAAGATCTTGAACCCCAGCTACACCCACCACCCCGAGGCCGTTGCGCGCTTTCGCCTCGAAGCGCGGGCGGCCAGCCGCATCAGCCATCCGGGTATCGTGACCATCCTCGATTGGGGGAAAGACGGCGACGGCTTGCTCTACCTCGTCATCGAATACATGCCGGGGCGGGATCTCTTCGATATCGCGCACCGCGAAGCGCCGCTGGAGGCGCCGCGAATCGCGCGGCTCATGCAACAGGTCGCCCTCGCTCTCGCCCACGCGCACGGCGAAGGGATCATTCATCGCGACCTCAAGCCCGAAAATCTGCGCGTCGTCGAAGACCCGCTCGCGCCCCTCTTTCACCGCGAGCTCGTCAAAATTTACGACTTCGGCGTGGCGCACGTGACGCGGGGCCTCACGCGCGTATTCACCAAGGTGGGCGTGATGATCGGCACGCCGTACTACATGAGCCCTGAACAAGCAGCGTCGGCCGACGTCTTTCCCCAGAGCGACCTCTACGCGTGCGGCGTCATCATGTTCTTGCTCGCCACCGGAACGCTGCCCTTCGTGGGGCCGTCGCCGCTCGAGGTCGCCGCGATGCACATCAAGAAGCGGCCGCCGAGACCGTCGAAGTTGAACCCTCTCGTCGATCCGCGCCTCGAAGCGATCATCATGAGCTGCCTGGCCAAAGACCCGAGCGAGCGGCCAGCCTCGGGCACCGAGCTCGCTGGCATGCTCGATTCCATCGCCATGTCCGATCAGTCACCCAAGCTCGACGCCTCCGAGGTCGCGCTCCTCTTGGCGCCGGCGCGGCGCGCCCGGATGGCCAAGACGTGCGCGCTCGGTGTCACGTCGGCGCTGCTCGTGTTCACCGCACTCCAGTGGGCGAGCGGCAGCGCTTCGCGAAGCGCCGCCTTACCTGCTTGCCTTCCCGACAAGGCGACCGCGCGCACTTCACCTTCGGGATCCGGCTTGCACTCCGATTCGACGAGGCCCGCCGCCCGGTTGTAGCGTTTTCGTCGTTCCGGGGGGGGCCGGGGGCCGTGGGCAGTCGAGAAGGCGACGCCTTGTGAAAAATCCGACCGCATCGGGTCGGGCACTGGTTTGCATAGCGATCGGCGAAGGAGCGTCTTCGTGCGAGTCTTGCAAAACGGCCACGTCCTGGCTCGGCTTTCCGCCGTTCGCCAAAGATCCGATCGCCTGACTGCCATCTGGCACGGCGCTCCCCCCCCCTTCTTGCCGTCCGAACAGGTCGAACCGCTGGTGCTCGAAAGCGACGACGCCCTCGAGCGGCGCGAAGGGTGGTTGCTCGACGTCGTGATACCCACACAGGGGGACGGCCCGCTGCGCGTCGAGATCGGGTCCGAGCATAGCGCCCCACCTTGGCGCCAGTCGGAACCGCCGAGCGAACGCCAGAATACTCCCGGACCCAAACGGGCGTTGGATGAGGACGACATCCTCGTCGTCGACGACGACCCCGAGACGGTCGAGCTCGTCGCGTCGGCTCTCGTCGACGAAGGATTCAGCGTCCGCCGCGCGGCGGGAGGCCGCGAGGCTCTGGCCCGCATGGCGGAACGTGTTCCACGCGTCGCCATCATCGACTTGATCATGCCCGAGATCGGAGGCGAGCAAGTGTGCGCCGAGCTGCGGCGCAATCCGCACTTTTCGAGCACGCGTGTGCTCGTCTTGTCGGGCGCGGAAGACACGCGACTCGTCGCAGCCGCTTGCGACGCCGACAGCGCGGTCACCAAGCCGTTTACCACGGAGCTTCTCGTGCACGAGGTGCGCCGGCTGATCGGGCAATGACCGAGGCCGACGCAAAAGCCGCGGTGCTCGAGCACGACCTCCTGGCGGCCCTCGGGATCCTGCGCAGTCACGCGCGCCTCTTGCTCGATGGCTCGAAGGGAGCGCTGACCGACGAGCAGCGCCGCTCGATTTTGGCCATCGAAAGGCAGATCTTTCGCGTCGAACGCCTCGTCGGGATCGCGCCCCCGAACGATTCTCTCCCCTCCAGAGGTTCCCGAGGGGCTCGTCCCGAATCGCTCGGCTCCGGTGTTTTCCCAACAGGCTCCGTCGTGCTGCCCGAGGTTCTGGTGGCGGACGATGACCCCGACATTCGCGAAGTGCTCGGCGAGCTTCTCGGCAGGCACTATCGCGTCTCCTTTGCGCAAGACGGAGGAGAAGCGCTCTCGCTCTTGCGATCGCAGGCCTTCGTGCTCGCCATCGTCGATTTGAACTTACCCGTGATCGACGGCTTCGAGCTGGGGCGCCTTCTCGCGGAATCACCGCCTTTCGGCGCGCCCGCCCTCATGTTTCTCTCCGCCGAGTCGGGTCCCCACGCCAAAGTGCACGCGCTCTCGCTCGGCGCAGTCGATTACATGACCAAGCCCTTCGACTCCGACGAACTCGTCGCACGCGTCGCGCGGATCGTAGCCATGGTGACGCGCGAAGCGAGCCTGCGCGCCGAAGCGATGACCGATCCGCTCACCGGGCTCGCCAACTACCGTAGCCTGGCGCAAAACCTCGACCGCGAGATCGCGCGCTCCAAACGATACGGACACCCCGTTTCGCTCCTCACCTTGGACCTCGACCACCTGAAAGAGATCAACGACGCCCACGGGCACGACGTCGGCAACGATTCGATCAGACACGTGGCGCGCGTGTTGAAGGGCGCCGTCCGCAGCTTCGAGTTGGTCGCGCGCCAGGGCGGCGACGAGTTCTCGGTTCTCTTGCCCAACGCGACCTCCGCCGAAGCGACGCGGCTCGCCGAACGGCTCCGGGCGGAGATTTCGGCGGTGACGGTGTGCGGCGTTTCCCTCTCGGTCAGCATCGGCGTGGCGGCCCGCGAGCCCGCGAAGCCGCTCGAGGCTTCAGAGCTCGTCAAGGCCAGCGACGAAGCGCTCTACCGTGCCAAACGCGGGGGCAGAAACCGCGTCGAAGTGACTCAATGACCGAGCTTGATTCTGGTTGGGTAGGGGCAGTCAGAGCCTTTTGGCGGCCACCGCGCGGACGAGGTGCTTTTGCGTCAGCGCGAAGACGACGAGCACGGGACCACTCAGAATGACGTTGCCCGCCATGACGAGGTGCCACCTGACGCCCGTCCCTTGTTCGCGCAAGAGCGCGATGGCGAGCGGAACCGTGCGCACGTGATCGTCGGTGGTCATCACGAGCGGCCAGAAATAGTCGTTCCAGTGGAACACGAAGCTCAAGAGAAAGAGCGCCGTAAGCGTGGGGCGGAGAAGCGGCGCGAGCATGCGATAGACGACGTAGAGATCGCTGGCTCCGTCGAGCCTCGCGGCCTCGATGATCTCGTCGGGCACCGACAAGAGCGCCTGGCGAACGAGGAACGTGCCGAGCGCGCTCGCCCCGAACGGCACCACCAGCCCGGCCATGGTGTTGACCCAACCGGCGCCGCCGAGCAGGAGAAAAACGGGGACAAACGTCGCTTGCGCGGGGACGAGCAGGCAGACCATGACCCAACCGAAGGCCGCCCTCTTGCCCACGAAATGGAGCTTGGCGAGGGCGAATCCCGCAGGGAGCGCGAGGGCGATCTGCAGCGAGGCGATGAGCGACGCCATGATCGTCGTGTTCATGAGGTAGCGACCCATGGGCACGGTGCGCCACACCTCGCGATAGGCAGCAAAATTTACCGTTTTGGGAAAGGGCGCCAGCGGCTCTCGCAAGAGCTCGGGGAGCGTCTTCAGCGACGTCAGCAGCATCCAAACGTAGGGGCCCACCCACACCACCGCGGTGAGAAGCACGCACGCTTGCCCGAGCAGGGCGCGCGCCTTCATTCGGCCCCCCTGGCGCGCCACACCCAGAGCTGAAGCGCCGTGAGACCCAAAATGAACACGCTGAAGACGACGACGAGCGCGCTCGCCCTTCCTACGCGAAGGTTCATGAAGATTTGCTCGTAGATGGCGTAGACGAAGAGCTCGGTCGCGTGCACCGGCCCCCCCTGGGTCATGATGCGCACCACGTCGAACGCCTGAAACGAGATGATGAGGCTCGTCGTGCCCACGAACATCGCGCTCGGCTTGAGGAGCGGCCACGTGACGCGCCAAAATCGCACCGCCGAGGAAGCGCCGTCGAGCGCGGCGGCCTCGTGGAGCACCGGGGGGATGTCCTTTAGCCCCGCCAAAAAGATGATCATCGCGTAGCCGGTGATCTTCCACACCGAGACGACCGCCAGCGTCATGAGGGCGAAGCTCGGATCGCCGAGCCAATTTTTCCTGGGCAGGCCGAGGGCCACGACGAGGCGCGAGACGAGCCCGAGATCGGCGTCGAGGAGCAGCATGAACAAGAGTGAAACGGAGACCCACGACACGACGTAGGCGCTGAAGACGGCGCTCCGTACGAACGCCACGAGCTTACCGGGGCGATCGAGCAAGAGCGCGAACGCGAGGCCGAGGACGATGGACCCGCCCACCACGACGGCGCTGTAGCAAAGCGTGTTGAGGAGGGCGCGGGTGAGCTCGCCACGCTCCCAGAGAACGCGGTAGTTAGAACCGCCCACGAACCGGCGGGGCGTCAAGAGGTCCCAACTGTAGAAGCTCTCCCGCGCAGCCACCAAGAGCGGATAGAGAAAGAAGAGCGTCAATAAGCCGAGCGTCGGCAGGAGCATCAAATAGGGTTCGTAGCGACGCGCAGGCTTCATGGCTCTAGTGCCAAACGGCGCCCCTCGCGCAATACCTCGCGCGCGTCGCGACCGACGAGCACGGCGTCCTCGAGCAGCGGGTCGACGATCTCACGCTGAACGCGAAAGAGCGTGGGCGACCACGGCCAAGGCTCGACGAGATCGAGCTGAGCGAGCGCCACGCGATCGCTCGGGTGAGCTTCGTAGTAGCCGCGCGCGGTGAGCCGATCGATTGCGCCCTGGGTGACCGGAAGATAGCCGGTGCTGGTCGCCCATTCGATGGTCTGCTCAGGCTCTACCATCCATCGCAAGAATTCCCACGCCGCTCGCTTCTCGCGCGCGCTCGCGTCGCGCAAGAGAACGAAGAAGGTGCCGCCGGTGGGAACCGCCCTCCGCACGTCGGCGGGCAGCGACGCGACCTTCACCGGAAAGCGGGCGTTCTCCTCGACGTAACGTAGGAACGCGGTGCTCGACCAAAGGATGGCGGCGCGGCCGGAGAGGAAGTCTTGCATGGCCACTTGCCAGGCGTTGTAGTCACGACCGAGCGGCGGGCGCATCACGCGATCGCGGTGAACGAGCCTTTGCCAGAGATCGAGCGCGCGAACGCCCTCCTCGCCACCGAGGGTGACGACGCCTCGCTCGTCGACGAGCCTTCCGCCGCCGGCGGCCACGAGCGCCACCCAAAACCACCAGGAGACGGGGCACTCGAACCCCCACACGTCGACGCTCGGGCCGCGGCGGACGGTGAGCGCCTTGGCGGTTTCGCAGAGCTCGCTCCAAGTGATCGGCTCCGCGACGCCGGCTCGCTCCAGCATCGCGCCGTTCATGTACATGATGGGCGTCGAGCGGTTGAAGGGAACCGCCACGAGGGGACGCTCCCCTCCCCGCTCGTAGGTCCCTTCTTGGGCGAGCGCCGGGACCAAGCCGAGCGACGACGCGCCGTCGTAGCCCGTGAGAGGTTCGAGGACGCCGGCCTCGGCGAGGTAGGGCACGACCTCGGCGACGACGTGGCTCATCGCCGGCGCGCTCTTGGCCGCGAGTGCCGTGCGCAGCTTGGC
>DATEMX010000432.1:0-4634 GCA_035275365.1 Polyangiaceae bacterium
GAGCGCCTCGTCGACCAACGGCTCGATCGAGATCGCCTCGAAATGTGGGTGGGCCGCGGCGCCCGCCAGCACCTCGATGCCATCGGCTTCGAGCGCGATCGTCAGAGGCACGAGCGACTCGTCGCGCGACGGTACGCGCGGCCCCACCGTCACGCGCACACCCTCCCTCGCGCGCCCGCGAAGCAGGGCCCACAAGGTGGGGTCGATGCCCCCCGCCGTGGGGCACAGGATCCAGCGCGCGTGACCCAGGCTCGTCGCGGCAGCGTCGGAGTCGACGTGCACGAAAGGCACGCCGCGCGCGCGGAGCACCCGCTCGAACGACTCGATGAAGGCGTCGACCTCGGTGGCCACGACGCCGCCCAGCCCGAAGTCGTCCTCGTAACAGCTCTCGCGCGAGCCATTGCCCATAATGGCGAAGAGGGCGGGCGTGGCCGGGCTGAAGGCGTGAAGCGCGCGATTGAGACGCCGCTTCAGCGCGGGAACCAAGATGACCACCTCGGCGCGCCGCGAAAGATCGTGAAACGCGACCTCGTCGAGCGCTCTGCACAACCGAGCCCAAAACTTCGCGAAGGGCCGGGGCCTCCCGCGGTTGTCGATCGGCGCGCCGATCCACCGGTCACGCTCCACCGCCATGTAGATGTTGAAGCCCTTGAGGCCATAGGCGAGCGCGGCGAGCACCGTGAAGGTGTTGTCGGCTTCGTCGGGGATGGGAAAGAAGAAGGGCGGAAACCCGGCGCCCATCTCGCACGCGAAGGCGGGCTGGGCGAGCCCTTCCGATCGGCTCGCGAGCTCGGTGGTGCGCCGCTCGATCATGCGGAGCTCGCCGGGGGTCGCGCGGTGGTAGTAGTCGAGCCCGACGAGCTCCACGACGCGGCCGATGCGCGACGCGCGAAGCGGCGTCGCCTCGTAGCCCATCGTCATGTTGTGGAACGTGGGGATACCCGAGAGCCCGCCGCGCTCGAGCGAGCGACGCATGCGGCCGAGCGACGACGCAATGAGGTGCTCTTGAAATTCCGCCCAGTCGAGGTGCCAGGCGAGCTCGCTCGCGCTCTCGGCGTCGAAGATGATGGGCGGCTCCGCCTTTTCGAACGACGCAGCTCTCGCGCCGTAGGCGAGGAGCATCGCGTCTTCCGAGGCGTATTTTTCGCGCAAAAACGAGCGATAGAGGGCGACCGCTTCGGGCCGATAGTCTTGGTCGTAGAGCCCGTCGCGAAAGTAGAACGTGCCCTCGTTGTCGATCTGGCAAAGCACGATGGGCCCGTCGGGATAGCGGAGCGGAGCGAGCTTCGGTCCGACGAGCGAGAACCAGACGTCGGTCTCGGCGAGAAACGCTTCGCTCACGTAGCTCGGCACGGGAAATCCGACCGGCACCATGGGGAGCATCACCGGATTGCCTTCCGGCGACCGCGCCTGGCACGCCGGATCCCAAACGACGCGCTCGGGGACGCCGAAGAACGTGAGCTCGGCGTTGATGTGCGGCCCCGGGCGCACGATGGCCAAGAGCCCGAGCTCGTGCGCGAGCTCGAGGAACGCCACGACGTCGCGGCGGGGGTCGGTCGCGCCGAAATCTGCTTTGCCTTTGGACGTCTCGTGCACGCCCCACGGCACGTACGTGTCGATGAACCGCACGCCGAGCTTCTGCGTTTCGACGAGCGCATCGCGCCACACGTCGCGCTCGAGCCGCCAGTAGTGGACGCTCGCCGAATAGAGGGGAACGGTGCGATCGCCGACGACGACGCCTCCCTTGGCGAAGGAGATCTTTCGCGCGCCTGTGTCAGGCATTCAAGGACCGAGCACGCGATCGAGTAGACCGCCCAAGGCTTGCATCTCGGCGTCGGCGCCGAGCCGATCGATGGCGGCGCGAGCTTTCTTGATGGTGGGCGCGAAGAACGGCAAAAACGAAGGATTGTCGTTTTTTCGGTCGATGAAGATGAAGCGGCCGGCGTCTTTCAGCTTGCGCTGCACGGTGACGTAGTCGAACTCTCGCCGTAGCTCGCCGCGCTCGGCCTTTGGGAGCCCCGCGTGGTCGGCGTATTCGTCGAGGCGCTCTTCGATGAACGCGTGATCGAACTCTTGGTAGCTGTCGGAGAGCAGCGCGACGAGATCGTAGACACGGGGCCCGAGCATGGCGTCTTGAAAATCGACCCACGCGAGCTCGACCTCGTCGCCTTGGCTGCTCACCACCATGAGGTTGCGGCTCTGGTAGTCGCGATGCACGAAGCCGCGCGGCCACGCGGCGATCTTGGCCGCGAGGCCGTCGGCGAGGCTCGCGAAGGCCGCGCGGTCGGCGTCGGAGATGGCAATCCCGCGCGCCAAGATGCCCCACTCCATGAAGTGCTCGATCTCCCACCGGAGGAGATCGCGATCGAACGCGCGACTCCGCACGATGCACGCCTCGGGCAGATTGGAGAGGCGCTGCTGGGCCCGCGCCAAATCGCGTACGGCCATCTGGTAGACGTCGCGTTTGGCTTGGGGCTTGCGCAAAAGGTAGTTGGCGACGGTGTCATCGCCGAGGTCTTCGACGACGAGCCATCCACGCTCGGTGCCGTCGGCGTAAATGGCGGGAACGCGGATGCCGCGCTCTGCGAGCAAGTCGCGAACCTCGAGGAAAGGCCAGCGCGCGTGGCCCTCGACCTTGTGGATCTCGTGGGTCGGCGAACCCGGTACGAACATCGCGACCGCGCTCTTGCCGGCTTTGTCGAGGGCGATGCGAAAGAAGCGGCGCGTCGACGCTCCGCCCTGCATGGGCTCGGGGTCGAGCTCCCCCGCGTTCGGGTAGAGGCTACGCACGAGCTCGTTGAGGTAGGGCCACGAAGGCTGGGGCGCCGTCATTCCGCTCACTACCCCGGCCAGGAAGGGTCTGGTAAAAGGGCGGCATGCCGGGTGCGTTGAAGCCGCTCGGAGTTCATTTTCACCCCCTCATCGCGGCGGTCGCCCGCGGGCTCGCGGCGCCGCTCGACGAGCACGCGGTGGCGGGCATCTCCGATTGGTTCGATCTCATCGCCGCGTGGAACGCCAAGGTCGACCTCACCGCCGCTCGCAGCGCCGAGGAGCTCGCGGACTTGATGCTGGCCGATGGTCTTTTTCTGGCGCGACATCTGGCTCCGAAGGGTTCGCTCGTCGACGTAGGTTCAGGTGCGGGGGGACCCGGTCTGGCGGTCTATCTGGCACGTCCCGACGTTGCGGTCACGCTAGTCGAGCCGCTTCAAAAACGGGTGGCATTTCTGCGCACCGTGCTCGGCAAGGTCCGAGCCGAAGGGGCTTTCCCTTCGCTTTCGCTCAAGGTGGTACGGGCCCGAGGTGAGGACATGGCGGCGGAGGGCCAACGTTTCGACACCGCGGTGGCCCGCGCGACGCTGCCGCCACGAGAATGGCTGCGCCTCGGCGCCGAGCTCATCCGCGAAGGCGGCGCCATTTGGGTGCTCTTGGCCCGCGAAGAGCCGCCGTCGCTCGAAGGCTTTCGAGTCACGCACGACGAGGCGTACATGTGGCCCCTCACCAAAGCGTCGCGCCGCGCCATTCGTTACGAGCGCGCGGCTCTCGGCGAATGATAAGGAGGGGCGTGCGGCGTCTTCCGATGGTTCTTTTGTCCGGAGCGCTCTTGGCGGCCGGTGGGATGGTGTGGTTTTTGCGCCATCGCCCTCCCGTGCAAGCGCCCGAGAGCGAGGCCGATCGCGCCGAGCGGCGCCTTTTGGCCTTCGAAGCGTCGCGCCACGAAGGAGCCGATTTCGCCAAGCTCGTAACGTGGGACCGCGTGAGCGGTCCCGATCCTTACGCCATCAAGACGATTCCTCGGCGGTCCGAAATCGTGGGCATCTTGCGGGGCGAGAGCGCTATCGTCGTCCTCGACGCGGCCCTCCACGAAGTCGCGCGGCTCGAGGCTCCCCGACAAACGAGCGGGCTCGCGGTATCTGACGAGGGCGCGGTGTACGCTGCGGGCGAGTTTTCGCCCACCATCGCGCGGTTCGACTGGCAGGGTGATCGGCTCGTGCCAACGGCGACGTACGAGCTCGAAGGCGTGCTCGCGATTCGTGATGTCGCCACCGGGCCCCACGGGACCGTCTACGCCGTCGAGGAGCACGAGGGGCGTCTCATCTCGTTTCGCGAGCCTCCCGGAAAAGGCCGTGCGGCGCGCGTGCGCATCGACAAAAGTCGGCAATCGGAGATGGTCATCGGTCACGGGCCGGTTCGCATGGACCGCGTCGGCGATCGCGTGATCGTCAACTGTTTGCTGGATCACGCCCTCGTGATTCAAAGGATCGATGCGGCTGGCGCCTTCGTGCCCGCTCCGCCCATTCGCATCGTGCACGACGGCCCGATGTGGTCGTTTGCCGCACGAAGCGACGCGAGCGGTATCCTCCTCGCCGTGGGCGGCGTGGAGGATCATCCACTCGATCGGACCATCGGAGCCTTCGGGTACGTCGATTCGTTCCTCTTTCTCTACAGCGTCGACCTCGCGCGCGACGAGGCGGCGGCCTTTGCGCGGCCGGTGAACCTCTCCGCGATCGGCGTCGTTACTCCGAAGGCGCTCTCCTTCCGACGAGCACCGGGCATCATGGTCATGGTGTCGGGGTACGGTTCGGGCAGCTTCGCGGAGTTGGCGTTCGAAGCCGGCAGAGCGCCAGAAATCACGC
>DATEMX010000433.1:0-2915 GCA_035275365.1 Polyangiaceae bacterium
CCTGACTTTCGAGCGCCCGCGGCCCGTTCGAGGGCGCGCCTGGCTTCGGCGACCGGGCTCCGCGCGCGCGCCGAAGCCGACGCGCTCGGAAGGGTCGCGAGAATTTGTTCAGCCGCCGATCGGTCCGAATTCGGTTCGCCGAGAGCGAGCGCGCCGAGCGGCGCAGCGAGCAAACCGAACAGCACCCAACCAACCCATCCCATGCGTCGAGAATTTCGCTTCACGCGCGGACCAAGCCATGGCGGACGCTCGTGGTCAAGTGTAGCGTGGCGAAACCGACCATGAGCTCACCTGATCGTGCCAGTTGGGATCTGTACTTCATGAGGATCGCCGCCGAAGTGGCCACGAGGGCCACGTGTGACCGAAAACACGTCGGTGCGGTCATCGTACGCGATCGAAACATCCTCGCCACTGGATACAACGGATCGATCGGCGGGCTCGGCCATTGCGACGACGAAGGGCACATGCTCGAAGACGGCCACTGCGTGCGGACCATCCACGCCGAGGCCAACGCGATCATCCAAGCCGCGAAGAACGGATCGGGCATCGCCGCGGGCACGATCTACGTGACCGCGTCGCCGTGTTGGGGGTGCTTCAAAATGATCGCCAACGCCGGCCTCGTGCGTATCGTCTATGGCGAATTCTACCGCGACCAGCGCATCTTCGAGTTCGCGCAAAAGCTCGGCATCGAGCTCGTCAAGATCGAGCTCTCGGAGAAGAAGTGACGCACCGGTCGGGCGGGCTCGAGGTAGCCGTCGTCGAAGGCGGTCCCTCCACCGAAGCCGCGGTTTCGCGCTCTTCGGCGGCAGGTGTCTCCGCGGCGCTCGAGGCGGCCGGCCACCGCGTCAAGCGCATTCTGCTCGATCCGGCCGTCGCTGTCGCGCTCGCCGACGCGGAGCCCGACGTCGTGTTTCCCGTCGTGCACGGCGCCGTCGGCGAAGATGGTTGCCTCCAAGGCCTCCTCGAGGTCCTCGGGTTGCCCTACGTCGGCTCGGGCGTTCTCGCGAGCGCGCTCGGCGTCGACAAGATTTTGGCCAAGGTCGTGTTTCGTCGCTACGGGCTGCCGGTCGCAGAGGAGGCGATCGTCTCGCGCGGGTCCGATCTTCGCGAAGCGGCGGCTCGCGTCCGCGCGGCGCTCGGCGCCGCCGTGGTGGTCAAGCCGCACGCGCAAGGATCGGGCATCGGCGTGTCGCGCGTTCCGAGGTCCGCGAGCGACGACGATCTCGTGCGCGCGCTAGAGGCTGCCCTCGCCGTCGACGAGCACGCGCTCTGCGAGCGCTTCGTCGTGGGACGCGAAGTTACTTGCGGCGTGCTCGACGTCGCCACGCTTGGGCCCGCGCGCTCCCTTCCGCCGACGGAAGTCGTCGCCAAGCTCGGCGACTACTACGACTTTCGTTCCAAATACGGAACGGGCGGCAGTGACCACACTTGTCCGGCTGCGTTGTCGCCGTCGGTCTACGAGTCGGTTCAACGCATCGCGCTCGAGGCGCACCGCGCGCTCGGGTGCCGCGATTTGTCGCGCGCCGACTTCGTCGCCGGCGACGGCGACGATCGCGAGCGCGTGACTTTGCTCGAGGTCAACACGATCCCGGGGATGACCCCGGTTAGCCTCTATCCCGAGGCCGCGGCCGCGGCGGGCATTCCGATGGATCGACTCTGCGACGCGCTCGTGCGATCTGCTTTCGAGCGCGGAGTTCGCACCTTTTCGCCGGCGGTTCCGTTGCCGCCTTAGCACTACTGCCGCAGACACCGATCAATCGTAGTATTCGTTGCCGAGGTGGGTGATGAGCTCTTCGCCCATCATCCACCGGAGCGTGTTCTTCAACTTCATCGACTGAATGAAGAGGTCGTGCTCCGGGTAGAGGTTCGGCGCCGTCATCGGGCTCTTGAAATAGAAGCTCAGCCATTCTTGTACGCCGCTGAAGCGTGCTCGCTGCGCGAGATCCATGAACAGCGCGAGGTCGAGCACGATGGGCGCTGCGAGGATCGAGTCGCGACAGAGGAAGTTGATCTTGATCTGCATCGGGTAGCCGAGCCAACCGAAGATATCGAGATTGTCCCAGCCTTCTTTCGCGTCGCCGCGCGGCGGGTAGTACTCGATGCGCACCTTGTGGAAGATCTTGCCGTAGAGGTCGGAGTAGGTGTTCGGCTGCAAAATGTATTCGAGCGCGCCGAGCTTGGAGACTTCCTTCGACTTGAAATTCTCAGGTTCGTCGAGAACTTCGCCGTCGCGGTTGCCGAGGATGTTGGTGGAAAACCACCCGGCGAGCCCCAGCATGCGCGCCTTGAGGCCAGGAGCGACGACCGTTTTCATCCACGTCTGCCCGGTCTTGAAGTCTTTGCCGGCGATGGCCACCTTGTGCTCCCGGGCGAGCTCGAGCGCGGCAGGAAAGTCGACCGTGAGGTTGGGCGCGCCGTTGGCGTAGGGGACACCTTCTTTGATGCAGGCCCACGCGTACATTTGCGAATTGGCGATGGCCGGGTCGTTGGCCAGGAGACCTTTTTCGAAGGTCTGCACCGTCGCGTGAACGTCGGTGGGGGGGATATAGATCTCCGTGGAGCCGCACCAAACGGCCACCAGGCGCGCGAGCCCGTTGTCCTTTTTGAAGCGGCGGATGTCTTCGCGCAAAAGCTCGACCATGTCGGCTTTGGTGCGGGCCGCCTTGACGTTGGTGCCGGCGAGGCGCTTCACGTATTCAGGGTAGAAGACGGCGCTCATCGGCTTGATGGCCGACATCTCGTCCTTCACGAGGTCGAGGTGCTCTTTGCTCAACACCTCGGCGTGCACGGCGCTCTCGTACGCGTTCTCGGAGAAGAGGTCCCAAGAGCCGAAAACGAGCTGATCGAGCCCGGCGAGCGGCACGAAATCTTTGATGCGCGGTGCGCGGTTGTCGGTGCGCTTGCCCAAACGAATG
>DATEMX010000434.1:0-4844 GCA_035275365.1 Polyangiaceae bacterium
CAGATACCGCAGGTATTCGGCCGTGAAGAACGGATTGCCTCGCGACTCACGGGTCAAGAAGCGCACGAGGTGCTCGGGCGGGCGATCGATGGCGAGCATGTCGCCGACCATCTTGGCGAGCGCCGACTCGTCGAGAGAACGCAGTGAGAACGAAGCGCAGGCCTCCGACTTGGCGAGCCTTTCGAGAGACGGTGAAGCCTCGTCCGCTCGGAAGGTGCCGACGATGACGAGAGGCAACCCGATGAAGAACGTGCGATCCAGTCCACTCAGGAATTGCAGGGTGAGATCATCGGACCATTGCAGGTCGTCAAGGATGAGCAGGACCGGCGCGTCGACGGCGAATTGACGCAGCGTTTCGGTGAGCACCGCTAGCACGACCTCCGAGCGAGCAGGGCCGGGCAGGCTCGCGGCGCGCACTTCGGTCGTGGGCTCGGCGAAGACCGAGAGGCAGGGCTCGTAGGGAGCAAGGTAGGCCGCGGCGTCGCCGAGGATGCGTTGCCGGTCGTCGCTCCCGCGTTCGTGGCAAATGTCGGCGACCGCTTGCAAGAACCTGCGCAGCGGATGAAGCGGGCCCGAAGAGACATCGCGCGAGCCCGCGATCGGCGCCGAGAGGCCGATGCACTCGCCCGTGATTACGCGAAACCCGTTTCGACCCGCGCGAAAGGCAAACTCCGAGCAAAGGAACGTCTTGCCGATGCCGCTCTCTCCCCCCAGAAGGATCATGGCTCCGCGCCCACCGCGCGCTTGCTGCACGAAGTCGTCGAGCGACGCGAGGATGTCTTCGCGCCCCGACAGCTCGGGACGATAGAGGGGGGCCGCGTGGGAAGGCCGCGCGATCTCGGCGTGCCCGAGCGCGCGACCGAGACGCTCGGCGACGTCGCTGGCGTGTCCGATGCGCGCGCGCGGCGCCTTCGCGAGGAGCGCGAGGATCAGATCCTCGACGTCGGGCGGAAGACCAGAGACGAACTCCGAGGGCGGCACCGGGCACGCCGCCACGTGTTGTGCCAAGACCTCGCGCGGCGCCCCGACGAAGGGAGGGCGTCCCGTCACCGCCTCGTAGAGCATGCAGCCGAGCGAATAGAGATCGGCGCGGGCGTCGACGAGGCGTCCTTCGATGCGCTCGGGTGCGATGTAGTGGATGCTGCCGAGCACGCGGTCCCCGGCGTCGAGGATCTCGCGACCCACGGCGCCGCGCGCGTACCCGATGAGGCCGAAATCCATGAGAACCGGCGTGCCGTCGTGACGAACGAACACGTTGGCGGGCTTGAGATCGCGGTGGACCATGCCGCGCCCGTGAATGTGCGCGAGCGGCTCGCAGAGCGCCCGATAGAGCCCGAGCGTGGGCACGTCGGCGACCTTCTTCGCGAGGGCCGTCGACGACAGGATGCGGGAAATCGGCTGCACGCCGCTGATGGGATCGGTGGTGGGCGAGAAACTCGACCCGCTCGACGACTCGGGGCCGGCGCTCCCGAGATCGCGGTGGTAGGCGGCGAGCGTTTGACCGCGCAAGAGCTCCATCGCGTACCACGGCAGCCCGTTGTGGATCCCCTCGTCTTCGATGCGAACGACACCAGCGTGATCGACCGCGCGAAGGGCAGCAATTTCCATGCGTAACGCGAGCGAGCGCTCGGGGCTCATCTGCTTGACCGTTTTGAGCGCACAGAAACGACCGGTCGCGAGGTGTTCGGCGCGGTGCACCCGGCCCATTCCCCCCTCGCCGATCAGCTCCAAGAGCCGATAGGGACCGATTCGTTCACCCTTGGACGCTGCGATCGCTGCCTGCATTTCACTGGCCGTGGATGATAGTGCGCACAGCGTGCTCACAGCAAGCAACGGTCCCGCGGCGCTTTTCAAACCGGTCGATGTTCTAGGCCATCGCGTAGACGTCGAAGGTCACCCGCGTCAGATCGCCGTTCAGCACGCCCATGAGGCCGTAGGCGACGCATTGCACGCCGACGATCCATTTGTACTTGCTGCTGCCCGTTTCGAAACGAACCGAGAGAAACGCCTTGGTCTCCACCGATCCGTCACCTTCTGCGGCACTCTCTCCCCGTTGCACCCAATGCCATCGATGTCCAGCACGAAAAAATCCGTCGAATTTTGCCTCGATGACCTGCCGGTCCTCGGTATAGAGGACGAGTCGTCCGTCCCAACGGCCATAGTCCGCGGAGGGCATGAACTCGGCGCGCTCTTGCAGAAAGCGCAAGTGCCCCGTAACGGCGAGCTCGCCGCCGAGCACGCGCGACTCGGAGAGCGCGTTGTAAACGGGCGCTTCGTTCGCCGAATCGAAGACGTGGGTGTGCGCTCCGAGCGCTGCCACCTCGTCGCGACGCTGGGGATACTCGGCGGCGGTCGAGGCTCGCCGCGCCAACCCGAGGTCGGCGTCGAACGAGAGCACATACCGCAGGTTCTTTTCGTAGAAGGTGGCGCGTTCCATGTCAGGCGTCCATCGCGTAGATGTCGAAGCTCACACTCCGAACGAGGCTCTTGACGATCTTGATTCTGCCGAACCCCACGCATTGGTGCTGCCCAATCCATGCGTACCTCGGGTCGGCCGTCTCGTAGTGCGGCGTGACGTAAACCGGGGCCTCCACGGGGTGCTGCTCGCTGCCGACGAGCGGGTCTTCGCTGATGAGCTTGCGAAAGCCACGATCGCCCGACGGAAAGACCCCCTTGTACCAAGAAAAGATGGTGGCACCGTCGTCGGTCTTGATGGTGAGCCGGACGTCGAGTGACCCGATGTCGTCGGTTCGAATGAGCGCCCAGTCGGTCCCCCATTCGACGGATCCTTGAATCGTTCGCGATCCCGTCGTCGTTCGCTCGCGAGCAACGTGGTAAACGCGGGTATCGCGCGGCTTGGCGAAGATGTTCACCCGCACACCCCCGGGGACGAAGCCGATCTCGTCGCGGCGCATCTCCAGGTTGGCGTCGTAGGAGAAGAGGTAGAGCAAATCCTTGTCGAGCAAGGTCTGGCGCTGCACGATGCGGCCCCTTGCGACCAGCGGAAGTCGCGACGCCGTCATCGCGGCGCCACGCCCAGCTCGAAGACGTCGAACCCGATCGAGCGCGCCAGCGGAGGGGTACCGAGGGCATAGGCGCACGTGAGGTGTCCCACGCCGACGAACTGGCGGCGTACGAGCAGGCGATACTTGAAGAACGACTCTTGGTGCTTCAAATAGCGCTTCTTGATCCAGCTCATGTCCTCGCCCGGCGCGTCTGGATAAGGCCCGCTCGCCGTCTCGAAGCGCATTTCGACGCGCAGCGGGATGCGTATGCACGTCGCTCGCGAGTCGACGACGACGTACTTCTCGTGGATGGGGACGAGGCTCCGCAAGAAATCGCGCTGAAAGTCGGCGTCGAGGGCGCGGTAGGCCTCGCTCTTACTCTCGGGGCCGTTCTCGTCGAGGCGGCGACCGCGTTCGAGGAGGTACGGCTCGTCGAGCAGCTCGATGAGATCGACCGAACCCGTATAGAGGGCGTCGATGAGCACCTTGTCGTCGGAGCGCAGCGTGACGCGGCCATCGAGCGCGAGCACGCCGTCGGAGCGCACCAAGAGAAAGTCGGCACCGCTCAGGAGCTTGCCCTTCAATCCGGTCCACCCGAGCGGAACCGAGCGCCCTTCGGTCATCGTGACGTCACCCTCTTTGTAGAGAACATGAAACCGATAGCCAAAGGGCCCTGCCCTCGTCGGCGAAGGGTCGGGCACCCACAAGTCGGAAGAGAGCGAGAAGCAATAGTCGCCCACCGACACGGGGGGAGCGGGCCTGGCGGCCCGAGGCGATGTGCTTTGAGACTGTTGTTCCTTCAAACCGTCAGCCATATTCATCTCCTCTTGTCGATCAAGCGACTGAGCGTTCGGGTTGCCGCGCGCGTTGCGGCGGAAACGGCGGAGACGGCTTCGCCTGCCAGGCGCGCCGGAACCCCCGTGAGGCTTGCTTGCACGCTCCCCGACGCGAGCAGATCGCCGAAGAGGCGAAGCAGGTCGGTGGGCTGCCAGAGCGGGAAAATTTCGCAGGGCCTCTGCGACGAACCTGCGTCGGCCAAGATCTCGTTGACGGCGAGGCGCGCCGCTTCGTTGGCGCCTTCCATGGTGGCGAGGTTGGTCGTCGTCCTCACGTAGTCGGCCGCCAAGAACAGGTTGCCGATGTTGGTCCGCGCCGTGGGCCTGAGCGGCAGAGCGCCGGCCCGGTTCACGAGCAAGGGCTCCGCGTTCATCACGGCGCGATCGCCGTAAGCGATCGAGGTCTCCAGCGTCTCTCCGCCTGCGCTCGCCTGCCGAGCGAGGATGGCTTCCGAGCTGAAGCGAACACTCTCGAACTTCGTATAGAAGGCCTGCTTCTTGCGGTCGAGGCGCTCGGCGATGTCGTCGTCGAGGTAGAAGCTGTCCGCGTCGATTTTCTGGCCGAGAAGCATCTCGTCGGTGAGCTCGGGCGCTTGGTTCGGCCGATTAAGGGACCTTTTCAGTTGGTCCCACACCTCTTCGGCGATCTGCTGCCGCGTGCACGCGAACGCCTCGCGTCGATGCAGCTGACCTTTTTGATCCCAAGCCGAAATGTCGACCGACAAGATCGACTTCACCTTTCCGCGATAGGCGCCGTGACCGCGCTCTTTCATGTCGACATCGTGCCAAAATTGCGTCTGCGAGATCGCCGTGAGATGCCATTCGGAGTCGAGGCAGTCGACGTGGCCGGCGGTGATCTTCACGTCTTCGGTGAGATAGAACTGGATTCCCGACATCCAGGCGACATGTTCACTCAAGCGGACGATCTTCTTGAGGTCCGGGTCGAGACGCCGGAGCGCTTCCGACCGGTTGACGTAGTAGGCCATTTGCTCGACCGGGATCG
>DATEMX010000435.1:0-2679 GCA_035275365.1 Polyangiaceae bacterium
TCATGAGCTCCGTCGAGATCAAATCGCCCAAAGAGATCGACTCCCTACGGCGCGCCTGTCGCTTGGCCGCCGAAACGCTGCAGCAAGTGGGCGACGTCATCCGCTCGGGCATGACGACCGACGACATCAATCGCTTCGTGCACGAAGACACGCTTCGTCGCGGGGCGCGACCGGCACCGCTCAACTACCACGGGTTCCCGAAGAGCGTTTGCACCTCCGTCAACGAGATCGTGTGCCACGGGATTCCGGGGTCGCAGCGCATCAAAAACGGCGACATCATCAATGTCGACGTGACCCACGTCTACGAGGGATTTCACGGCGACACCTCGGCGACCTTCTACATCGGCCAGCCCTCCAAGGAAGCTCGGCACGTCACCGAAACGGCGCGGCGCGCTCTGGAGATCGGCATCGCGCAAGTTCACGAAGGCGCGCGGCTCGGCGACATCGGCGCGGCGATCCAAGAATTCGCCGAGGGGCAAGGCTGCTCGGTGGTGCGCGCATTCGTGGGGCACGGCATCGGGAGGCGCTTTCACGAGCCGCCGCAGGTCTCGCACGTCGGCACGCGCGGCTCGGGGCTCCGCCTCAAGGCGGGCATGTGCTTCACGATCGAGCCCATGATCAACGTGGGGGACTACGAGGTCGACGTCCTCGAAGACGGCTGGACGGTCATCACTCGCGACGGCTCGCTCTCCGCTCAGTTCGAGCACACGTTGGTCGTGACCAAAAACGGATGCGAGATATTGACGGCGCGCGAGCGTCCGCTCGTGTCGAGCGAGATATTTCCTTCCTCGGTAGTCTCTGCCGCGTATACTTGACCCCCCCTAGTCCCTCGCGTTACGAGCCGAAGCGCGTCACTAGCGCGCGCGCTCGGACGGTAAAAGCGGCCAAATGACGGCGCTCGAACTCCTTCCAGGTGGTCAGCGTCGTCGTATCGCGCACGCGATCGACGAAGAGTTTGCCGTCGAGGTGATCGACCTCGTGTTGGAAAGTGCCCGCGGAGAGGCCGCGCACAACGAAGTCCTGCTGCTCACCCGACCGGTCCCAGGCTCGAACGCGGACTTCGACGTGACGAAAGACTTCGCCCCGCAGATCCGGCACGCTCAAGCACCCTTCGTAATTGCCGAACGTTTCTTCACCGATCAACTGGAGCACTGGATTTACGAGGACGGTGAGCGGGATATTCGGTTTGTAGGGGTAGCGCGGATTGTCTTGGACTTCGATGACGCAGACCTGCACTGGAACGTAGACCTGGTTGGCGGCGAGCCCTGCGCCCGCCGCATCGCGCATGGTCTCGATGAGGTCGTCGATGAAGCGCTGCATCGCGGGGGCCCTGAGCTCGCCCCGTTCGACTGCGCGAGCCCGTTCACGCAGCACGGGGTGGCCGATGGTGGCGATCTTGAGCAGGCTCACGGGCGCCGCTCGCTCGGGAGCTCGAATTGGTAGCGCGCCAGATCGTTGCCCTCGATTTCGACGATGAGTCGCCTGTCGGAGAGCCGGCAGATGGCGTGCGCGCCCGCCGCCCGACCCGGAGTGTCGTCGTCGAGGTTCTCGATGAGACTCTGAACGGTGACGAAAGGGATGGCGTCGCAAAGATCGAAGTGGTTCCAGTGCAGGTGGCCATTGAAGACGGCGATGACCTTGCCGCTCGCCTGAAGAATGTGGCGAAGCCTGCGGCGTTCGACGACTTTGCAGAGGTGCGGCGCCCGATAAAACCAGCGGTTCTTCTGCAAATCTTGCTCGGAGGCGGTGTGATGCATGAGGACGATGGTGGGACACGACGCGGCAGCAAGATCACCCTCGAGCCACGCGAGCTGCTCGTCGTCGATGCGCACGCTCACGTCTTGCGTTTCTTGCGTATGCAGCACGACGAAATGGACGCCACCGTGCTCGAACGAATAGTAGAGGCGGCCGCTCCGGCCCCAGAATTGGAGCAGATCCGACTCGGTGAGGTTGACGAGGTCGTGGTTGCCGGCCACGTGGTAGATTGGCGCTTTGGCGCGAGAAAGCGTCGCGATGCACTGGCCGTAGCGCTCGAGATCGAGAGCCCGCGACTCGTCTTCGATGTCATCGCCCAGGTTGAAGATGAGATCGGGGCGCACCGCGTGGTTCATCTTTTCGATGAAGGCGCTCGTGAGGGCCGGAGCCTGACCGGTGAGCTTGCGGAGCTTGCCTTCGAAGGCGGTCTCTTTGCCGAAATGGAGGTCGCTCACGAGGGCGAACACGAGGTCCATCGCTTAGCATTACCGCCTCGGATTTCTCGGTACCAGCTCGATCTTCGGCAGCACGAGGCCGGTAGCGGGCCCCCCAAGGCTTTCGGGGCGCCCGCGCTGGAACCAGCATATGTCCTTTGCGGCCAGAGTCGGCTCGCGCTAGCGTGACGGCGTGTTCGGATTCTCGTTCGGCGAGATGCTCGTGCTCGGTGTCGTCGCCATCGTCGTCGTAGGCCCCCGCAACCTGCCAGCCTTGCTGCGCAATGCTGGACAAATCATCGGTAAGGTTCGTCGCATGGCGACGGACATTCGCGCCGAGAGCGGTATCGACGAGATCTTGGATGCCGAGGGCATCCGGTCGGAAATCGACCACTTCAAGAAGCTCGCCTCGGGCGAAATCTCGCCGGACGACCCCATCGCCAACGTCGTGCCCGATCGCGAGCGCGAATACCCGCGCGTCGGTTGCGAC
>DATEMX010000436.1:0-6782 GCA_035275365.1 Polyangiaceae bacterium
TGACGGCGCCGTGTAACCGTCCGTTGACGCCGGCGCAGGTGGCGCTGGCGCGGCCTGTGCGGGTAGGCTTGAAAGGTCTTCCGCTGCAGCGGACCTCGCAGCGAGGGCCAAAAAAGAGAGCACGAAAGATGCAAAGGCTACATACAGGTGCACGTTCGCCAGCCCTCGATGGAGTCTCCCAGTGCTAAGCGCATGCCACGGTCTTTCATGCCAACGCCCACATCGTTCGTCGCGCGCGACGCGCGCGTCGCGTGGCGGAGAGCGAAGCTTACTACGGGTCCTGCCGCTCCTCCTATTGGCGGCGTGCGGGCGGACAGGGCTCGACGCGGAGGGCGCCGAACCATCCGACGACGGTGATCCCGTCCGCACGGCCGTGATCGATGCCTCGAACGATTCGCCCGCGTTCGCCGGTGTCGACGTTGCGCCGAGGCCGCTCGTCGATGGTCCCCTGGCGACTTGCCAGCCCACCGTCGAAACGTGCAACGGCGCGGACGACGACTGCAACGGCAAAGTCGACGACGGCCTGGCGCCCATCCCCTGCCCCGGCGGCGGTTCGCGCTACTGCGTTGCAGGTCATTTCAGCTCCTGTCCCGAGCGCTGCGAGGTCTGCGTCCCCGGCAGCCAGCGCGTTTGCTACGTGTCGTATTGCTTGTATTGGGGCGTTGCTACCTGCGCTGCCGACGGCAAGGGCTTCGGACCTTGCCGTGAGGAACGGCCGCCATCGACGTGCGCCGAAGTCGCCAAGAAACACCGCAATTCTCCAGAGCTCGAGCGATGCTGCATCGACGACGGCTATTGCTGTCTCGACGAGCACGATCTCGACGGCGACGGCAACCGCGGCGAAAGCCTGGGCCAATGCGACGAAGTCGTGTGCCGGCGTTGAGTGCTCGCGACCCTTCTCTTGGCGGCCGCAAAGCCACGCGGATCCTCGGGACCCTGCTCGCCGCGGCGCTGTTTGCGAAGCGAGCCGGCGCGGCGCCATGTGGGCGACCCGATTTGCTCGAGAGCTTCCCGCGCGACGGCGCCCTCGCCGTGCCCACGAACGCGACGCTGTCGGCGCACTATGCACAATCGGCCGAATATTTGAACGAGCCCATCGCGCTCGAGCACGTCGGCGTCGGCGAGGTCCGAGTGAACGCCACGTTCAACGCCAACGAGGGGCTTCTCAGCGCCGTGCCCGCGGCGCCGCTCGTGGCCGGCGCGAGTTACCGCGTAACGTGGCCCGCGCTACGTGGGCTCAATACGGCGAGCCTCGGCCGAGGCTCGTCGGCGGCGTTCATGGCCGGTTCGTCGGCCGACAGCGACGATCCTGTCTTTGGCGGCGTCTCGGCGATCGACTGGGATGTCGCCCGCGACGACGACGAGTGCACCGATTCCGCCGAAGATCGCTATGCGTTCGACCTCTCGGTCGGCGAGGCCAGCGACGACGGCGGCAGAGACATGCTGACTTTGGTCGTCTTTCAAACGGTCGGCCCCAAGGGAGCGCGCCGCACATCGCCCGAGCCCGTTCTCGTTCGAGCGCTCCCCGAGACAGGCACCAAGGTACAGATCCGCCGCAGCGTCGACGCCGGTGTCGGCGAGGTCTGCTTCGCCGCCTTGGTGCGCGATTCGATCGGGCGCGTGTCGAGCAGCGCCGATCGGGAGGTCTGCGCGAAAACGGTGAGGCCTCCGTTCTTCTACGGCTGCGCGATCGGTCTCTCGGCGGATGCGCCGGAAGGCACCGGGCCGTGGGTATCGATCTTCGCGCTCGCCGGCGTTCTCGCGATGCGGCGCCGGAGAATGGCGCCGAATGGCTAAAATCGGAGTTCGCGATCCGCAGACTCTCGCCGTATCGAGCGAAGCGCGCCTTGGGGGTGTGGCCCCCGAAAAGCGACGCTTTTTCGGGGGCGCGGCGGCGCGTGCCGCCCCGCGAAGAGAGACGAGCGCGCGTGGCGAGCGGCGCGCGTCGGGCCGCGTCGCTACCCGGTCGATCGGCGCCGTCCTCATGTTCCTCGCTTGCACCTCCGACCAAGGCGCGGCAAACCTGCCCGACGATGGCGCCGCCCGCGGCGAGGGCCCCTTAGAGCGCCCGCGCGCCCGTTCGTCCGGCCAGTTCGTCTGCCGCGACGGGCAATGTATTCAGCGGTACCCGCGCTTGCCCGACGATGGCGAGTGGTCGTGCGAGGAGACGGGCGGCGTGGTGGTGTGCGTCGGCGGAGAAGCTCCGGCGGGCGTGGCGAGCCCCACCTTCGATGGTGCTTGGCGTTGCGGCCCGCGGGATATCTACGGCATCAAGACGACGCCCGCGAGTCCCGCTCCGCGAGTATGCGTCGATGTACGGCCCGAGTTCCCGGACGGCTACGCCCGAGGTTGGCGCTGTCGCTACGTGAGCGCCGCGCGGCGCATTTGCGAGCGAGCCCCCGGCGAGCACGCCGTGGGCGACGCGTGCGATCGCGCCGCCCCTTGCCTCGACGGTCTCGACTGCGTGGCGTCGCGCTGCGTCGCCCCTCCTCTCGTCCCTTCTTGCGCGAAGGACGGCGACTGTGAGAGCCGTCGATGTCGCTTCGGATCGTGCCGTTCGGGCGACCCATGAAACGACGAGCGTTCCCGCCCCGCGCGCTCTGCTCTGCCGTTTCGTCGTTCACCATCGGCGCGTGCAGCGTTCCCGCTCCGCCGCCGAGTGATTCGTGGCTCGATTTCGGTCCCGATCGCGCAGAGATCGGCTACGGGGAAGCGTTCGCGATCGACGTCGCGGCAGCGAACGCCGCCGCTCGGCGCGGCGAAATTCGGTGGACGCAGATCGATGGCCCCCCGCTCCGCGGTCTCTCGGTTTCCGATCGCGGATTTCACTTCGAGGCACGGCTCCCCGCGCTGGGAGATCTCTTCTCCGGCCCGCCGTTTCGAGGCGTCGTCCCCATTTCGCCTCGCACGCGGGGCCAAGTGACCCTCGAGGGCGAGTGGCACGCCGCGCACGGACCGGCCCTGAGGCGCCGGATCACCATCGCCGCCGCCACGCGCGCGCGGGGCCTTCCCAATGTGCCTCTAGGCCAGCGCGTCCATTTAGGCGGCGGGCCATGGCACCTTACCGAACGGCCCCTGGGAAGCACCGCGTACATCGAGCCTCGAGGCGGCATCGACACGCTCTTGCCCGATCTTCCTGGTCCCTACCGTCTGACCGCCGACGGCGCGGACGACGTGCATCTGACGGCCGGGCGCTACGACGAGACACCGCTCGACTGCGGTCGCTCGGGGTGCCACGCGGAGATCGCTACCGCCGCGCAGGCCTCCCCGATGACGCGAGCATTCGAGCGACTCGTCGCCGCGCGCGCGGGAAACGTGGCGTGCGCCGTCTCATGTCACACGACGGGCGAGCCCCATACGCGCGATGGCGGTTTTCACGAAGCCGCTGAGGAGCTCGGGTGGCACGGCGAGCTCGATCGCGTGCGCGACACGAAGGAACTGCCGCGCCAACTCCGTCGCTTGGGTGGCGTGGGGTGCACCGCATGCCACGGGCCCGGCAACCTGCCCGACGAAGGCGCGCGCTGGAGCATCCTCCGCGCCGACGTCTGCAGCTACTGTCACGACGCCCCTCCGCGCTACGGACACGTCGTGGCGTGGCGCGCATCGACCATGTCCAGCGCCGATCGCGATCCCGAAACTCGCTCGAGCACTCGATGCGCGCGCTGCCACACGACGTGGGGCTTCTTGAGCAGAGAGAGAGGACGAGGCGGGGGCAACGGCGCGCAGATCGATGGCGTCGAGAGACGCCCGCCTCGCGACGCAACGCTGGGCATCGCGTGCGCTGCTTGCCACGCCGTCCACGATCCCGAGCGCGGTGAACCGACGCGCGCGCTGCTTCGGTCGACGACCTTGCCACGCTGGTTCGATGCCATCGCCGAGGCGGCGCGGACGCGAAGCGGCGTTTGCCTCGCTTGCCATGCTCCCGATCCGAGCTCGGGGTTGCCAGAGGCATCGGCGGCGCTCTTGTGGGCCGGCCGCGGCGGGCTCGATCCGGAGACGGGAGCCGAGGTCGTCGAACCGGCCGCCCACACTTCGATCGACGGTGGTTGCGTGGGTTGCCACGACGCCGGCCCTGGGGGAATCGAGCGCGGCGTCGGTCACGCTTTTCGAGCCAACGCCGAACGTTGCGCGAAGTGCCACGACCCGGTGCCCGCGGCGCCCGGCGCGGCGCTGCGCCAGCGAGCCCTCGAGCTCTTTCGCAGACTGGCCGACGGCCGAGACGAAGCGAACGGTGACCGCCCGTTGCACGCACGCCGTGAAGCGCCGCCAAGGCGAGCGACGAGCTTGGAGCGCGCAGCGTACGACGTCGCTCTCGTCTTGGAGGACCCGGCGGCGGGCGCGCACAACGCCAATTACGCTCGCCACCTCTTGACGATCGCCGAGCAAGCCGTGGACAAGGCTCCCACACGACGCACGCACCTCGGAGGACCATGAGAGAGCGCGCCTTTCGCGCGACGAGTCGGACATGCGGGGTTCTCGCGGTGTCACTCGTCGCGCCTTCCGCTCGCGCCGAGACCGGAACGCCCGTGGATCCGCTCGGTGCACGGGCCACTACCACCGAAGCGACCCCCGCGGCAGAACCCGTCGCGCCATCGTTTCCGCGGGTCCGCTACGCGCTCGCAGTCGAGCCGGCCTTCGGCGTTTCGGGGGGCTCGTTCTACAACCAGCTGGTCGGCGCGCGCGTGGACTATCGATTTACCGAACAGCTCAGCCTCGGCCCCTACGTCGGCTACGCCAACCTCAAGGGTCACGACGGCCGAGCCCACAATGTCCTCGTCGACTTGCAGCTCGAGTACAGGCCCGAGCTGACGTCGAACGGCACCTTTGGCGTTCCGCTGCGCTTTGCCACGGGCTACCTGCCGGACAATGGTCCCGTGTTCCGACTTTCGGCGGGAGTCGCCTACGCGCTCACGCGGAACGTGAGCATCGTCGTCGATCCGTTCGCGCCGACGTTCTGGATCATCCGCAATCGAACGGTGATCTCGCTCGGTTGCGGCGTCGAGATCAGCTACGCACCGTAGCCCGAGCGCCGATCTCCGAGCGGCGCGCGCGTTGCAACCTCGATGGGTCGACGGAACGCTCGCGTTCCCGAAATTCACCATGACCATTTTTGGCAACGTCAGCGCGGCGCACATGTGCGCCGTAGTTCGTGCGCTCCGTGAGGAGCTCGCGCATCGCCTCGCGGCAAACCTCGAGATACGCCAGAAGTTCGTGTCGGGCGATCGTTCGATCGAAACCGAGGCCATCGGCGCTGCGTGCAGCAGCGCAGGCATCTCACTCGACGCCTATCGTCGATGCGTCGACGCCGATCCCGCGCTCGCCCAGCTCGAAGCACACGCCATCCAAGAGGCGCTCATCGGTCCGCCCGATCCCGGGCCGTAGCTCCTAGTCCCTAGTGCCGCGCGGCGAAAAATCGGCCCTCGGATTCGAGCGTGGAGACGCTGGTAGATCGGCGCCGGAGTGCCGTGGGGGTGGGCCTCCCGAAGGGAGGTGGGCGGAGCCCTTCCGGACTTGCTCCGGCGGGGATGGGGGCGAAGCCCCCGGAGACAAAGGGATAGTGCCAGGCGGCGAAGCCGCCTGGCACGAAGCGCGGGCTTGGCCAAAGTCGGGTAGGACTTTGGCCAAGCGGTACTAGAGTAAAGGACCCAAGAGCGCCGCGCACATCGCAGCACGTGCGCGCACCCGCCCGCGCCACTTTGTCCGAAACGTTTCGCGATCGCTCTGATATATCTAGTCCCAATTTACTAGGGACTCGGCGGAGGATCGCCCCATGACTTACGGACGAACAATCAGCGTATTCACCTTGATGGCCGCATTCGGTCTCGCCCTTCCGTCAGCCTGCGGATCTACCAAGCCCGAGACGATTCCCGACAACAATACGACCACCACGGGCGCCGCTGGCGCCGCGGGAACCGGCGAGCTCGACGCGTCGGCCACGACGGCAGCGGGAACCGGCGGCGCCGGCTCGGCAACCGGCGGCGCCGGCTCAGCTGCCGGCGGATCCGCGGGCAGCGGCGGCTCCGCCACCGTCGATATGGACGCCACCGTGTTCGTCGACGCACCCGTGGCGAACGCCGACGGTTCCTTCGTCACCATCGACGCGTCGCTCGATGACGACTCGGGTCCCGATCCCGTTCCCGAGGCGGGCGTCGCCGCCGACGGCGCCGTCGAAAGGGGATACAGCATCCGCTGTGGGCTCGCCGCCGACCCGAACAAGCTCTTGCTCTGCAACGGCCCAAGTCGCAAATGCTGTTACGACTCGGATACGCCGAGGGGCTACTGCCCTGAAACCTCAACGGCCTGCAACACTGCGAGCGGCACGTTCCTCTGCGACGGCCCCGAAGATTGCGAAGGCAAAGCGGTCTGCTGCGCAAAGGTCTACACCGGCGCCACGGTCAAGGGCACGACGAACGAGTACTCCAGCTACTGCTCGACCTCCTGCGGAACGGGGTTCGTGCAGCGAGACTATTCCTACGCCGCGGTGTGCAAGACCAACACCGACTGCAACGTTGGCTACTCGTGCAAGGCCGTCGCGAACATGCCCGACAAGGTGGGCGTGTGCATCAAGAACGCCGTCGCGCTGTAGCGAGACACGCCGCGGCGCAACGCGCTAAGGTTTGCCCCAAGCCCCCGGGGCGCAACTCGGAACCTAGTGCGGCGCGGCCGAAGTCCGGGCGGAAGATGAGGAGCTAAGAGCCTCGCGAAGATCGGCGCCGGAGGTGCCGTGGGGGTGGGGCCCCGTTCCGGACTTGCTCCGGCGGGGCGGGGGCGAAGCCCCCGGA
>DATEMX010000437.1:0-4037 GCA_035275365.1 Polyangiaceae bacterium
CTTCGAGCTCGGCGTAGACGGCCCCGGGAGGCGTCGGCGCGGCGGCGCCGACGTCGAGCCGGTAGTTGACGCGTCCCATCGAAAGCGTGAGGCTCGCGCGCGGCGCTTGGAGCCCCATGGACGCACGATCGGCGTCGGTTACGCGGCGCTCGGGTGTGGCGAATTCGAGCGCGCCGAGGAGCTTGTCGACGGACGGCTGATCGGCGGGTGCACCGTTGTCGAGCGTCCAAGCGGCGTCGCCCGCATCGCTGGCTCGCCGCGTCATGCGCGTCGTGGTCTCGCCTTGTCGCAGAACGATTTCGGAGATCTCGGCCCGGCGGTAGGCTTTCAAGAGATTGCGCTTGCGCGCCTCGGACTCGCTCGTCGTGACGCGCCCGCTGTCGACGAAGTAAAGGTAGCCGCCGAGAAGAACGGCCGCCGCGGACAACGCCAGCGAAACGAAATGGCGTCCGACGAACGACGTCACGGCGCGCCGGCCCCCTTCGTCTCTTCGGGCGCGGATTCGGTGATGCGGCGGCGCAGATAGACGGCGACGCCGAGGAGCAAGATCGCAAATGGCATGTACAGCACGACGTAGCGAAACACCTCGCCGAGCGAAGCTTCGTTGATCCTCGCCCCCGCGAAGGCCGGTTTGTCGGGGACGTCGACCATCGCGGGCATCGCCGAGAGCCACGAGATGGCGCTCTCGACGAAGATGGCGCCCCCGCGCAAGACGCGCTCTTGCCAATTTTGCCCGAGCGCGAGGTTCGACGCGCCCACGACCACCATACGCGGTCCGTGCGCGGCGCCGCTCGCTTTGTTGGGTAGCTCAGCGGCCATGGCGACGGCGAGCGGCCCAGGACGATCGCTGGCGGTCTTCTTCGGCGGACCGCCTTTGCCCGCCCACGCGAAGAAGTCGGTCATGGCGAATGCGTCAGGGCTCGTCGACAAAATCTCGGCGGGCACCACCGAGCCGTCGCCCGTTCGCGACAGCGAACGGCTCGCCGTCACCAAGATCTTAAGGTCGCGGTTCTTCTCGCCCACGAGCCCCTCGGTAATGGCGTGAGCCTTGGGCTCGGCCAAATATTGCTCGCCGAAACCGCCCGGTAGCTTGCGGCTGGGATCCTGCTCGAAGACGAACGTCTCGTCCATCTCGATGCCGCCCGCGCGCGTGACCGCGTCGAGGCCGAGATCCAGCATGCGCTGTTTTTCCGAATCGGGGATGGGGCTCGAGAAAATCATGAGGTTGCCGCCTGCCTCGAACCACGTGCGAATCCGGGCCGCGTCGGCTTCGGCGAACGGCTCGCTGGGGCTCACGATGAGCGCCGCGCGGCAGCCCCTCAACGGGTCGGCCGCGCTGGGCAGCGACGTGTCGACCTCCTCGGGATCGATGTTGTTTTTTCGCAGGCGCGAGGCGAGCTCCGCGAGCCCTCGTGGCCCGCCCTCTTCGAGACGCTTTTCGCCGTGACCCGTGGTGAAACAAACGCGCGCGCGCTCGTCGTTCATGACGTTGCGCAGCGTGAGGGTAAACGCTTGCTCGACCTTGGAGCGCGCCTTCTGGTGTTCGCCTTCGTCGAAGAGCTCGGCCGACGAGAGGAAGAACGGCTTGCTCTTCTCGCGCGACATGATCACCGCCGCGTCGGTGACGACGTGGCCGTCTTCGGTCTTGCCGGCCTCGATGCCGTACTTCTGTTGCAGCGCCAAGATCTCGGCTGGCTTCTGATCGGGATCGACATAGCGAACGACGAGCTTGTCGCTCTCCGCTTCGTACGCGTTCAAGAGGAATTTGACGGAGCTCGCCAGCGGATCGGACGCCGACAACAGGACGTCGACCTCGATGCGCTCGCCCAACCCGTGCAACGTCTGCAGCGTGGCCGGCGAAAGCGTGTAGAGGCGGTTCGTCGTGAGATCCCAGCGCCGGTAGTGGCGCGAGACGAGGACGTTGACGAAGACAGCGAGCGCCATCGCCGCGAGCACGCCGAACGCGTGCACCAACTGCCCGATGCGCGGGCGGCTCATCCCCACCTCCACGCGTCGACCGCTCGCACCGTCACGAAGAGCGGCAGCACGATGAACGTCGCGTCGATGACGAGGCGGCGAAGATCGACGATGCCCTTGGAGAGCTCGCCCATCTGACCCCACACCGAGACGTAGGCGCAGAAGTCGTGCGCCGGCCCCGCTTCGAAGATGAACTCGCCGATGCCGAGCACGAAGAGCCCCAAGATGACGAGCGACGAGAGCAAGATGGCGACGAGCTGGCTCTCGGTCATGGCGCTCATGAGCGTGCCCACGGCGAGGTACCCCGCGCCGATGAGCAAGACGCCGAGGTAGCTCGTCGCCACGACGTGCCAGTCGATCTCCCCTGCCCCGCGGAGGACGACGATGTAGAGGACGGTCGGCAGCCACATGGCGACGTAGGTGACGAACGCCGCCGCGAATTTGCCGAGCACGAGACCAGGCGTGCTCACGGGCGCCGTGAGGAGCGATTCGATGGTGCCCGAACGCCGCTCTTCGGCGAAGAGCCGCATCGTCATGCCCGGGCAGAGCAAGATGAGCGGCAGATAGAAGAGAATGGCCCCGCCGAAGAACGCCTGCACGGGGCCTTGGTCGACGGAGAGCTCGGCGTTCTGCGCGAAGTGAAGGACGAGCAGGTAGAAATGCACGCCCTGGATCGCCAAAAAGACGACCACGAGCACCCACGCCGTGGGGGTCACGAACTGCGAGAAGAGCTCGCGCTTGAAGACCGGCCAAAAGCCCTTCAATTCGGTGTCTCCTGCGTGAGCTCGGCGAACACCTGTTCGAGCGACGCCTTCACGGGCGTGAGCTCACGGAGGCCGAAGCCGGCCTCCACGACCGCGCGCGCCACGTTCTCCGCGGCAACGTCGACGTCGCCGGCGCCCTCCTGCCAAGTCACGACGTAGACGCCGTCGCCCGCCGGCCCCACGTGCGCCACCGCCTCGTTCCTTTCGAGCGCGCGGGCGACGTCGCCCGTTCCCGAGAGCACGAGTCTGACGCCGCTCGAGCGGCTCTTCTTGCGGAGCGCGTCGATGGTGCCCTCGGCGACGAGCGTGCCCTTGGAGATGACGAGCGCGCGATCACACGTGGCCTCGACCTCGGACAAGATATGCGTCGACAAGAGCACGGCGTGGTCGTGGCCAAGCTCACAGATGAGCGATCTCACGTCGCGGATCTGGTTCGGATCGAGCCCGGCCGTGGGTTCGTCGAGGATCAAGATCGGCGGCCGGGCGACCAGCGCGTCGGCGAGGCCTACCCGTTGACGGTAACCCTTGGAGAGCTGACCGATGAGCTTGTCGATCACGGAGGCGATGCCCGTCCGCTCGGCCGCGAAGGCGACGTGCTCGCGCCGTTGGCGGCGCGAAACGCCCTTCAGCTCGGCGCGAAAGGTGAGGTACTCGGACACGCGCATCTCGGGATACAGGGGGACGGCCTCGGGCATGTAACCGACCGCTGCTCGCGCGAGGAGCGAGGCCTCGGCGACGTCGTTTCCCGCCAAAACAACCTTGCCCCGGGTGGCCCCGAGAAAGCCCGCGACGACGCGCAAGGTGGTACTCTTGCCGGCACCATTCGGCCCGAGGAAACCCACGACTTCCCCCTT
Organism: Polyangiaceae bacterium; assembly: GCA_035275365.1. Taxonomy (GTDB): domain Bacteria; phylum Myxococcota_A; class Polyangia; order Polyangiales; family Polyangiaceae; genus DASWDH01. The sequence continues at coordinate 3,596 of DATEMX010000437.1, forward strand.
GTCCACACGAAACGATACGTCGCGCACCGCGAACGACGAACCGCCATAGCTCTTCGAAAGCCCCTCGACGGTGATCATCGGCGCCGATTGTCTAGCATGAAGCACGTCGCCCTGGCTCTCCTGGTGACCGCCGCGGGATGTACGCGAGCCGAACGGCCCGCCGCGAGCACGGGCGCGAGCACCGGCCCTGCACCGATCGCGGAGGCCAGCGTGGCGCCGAGCTCGAGCAACAACGCGCCTTCGACCGCGATAGGCGACGCCGGTATCGACGTGAACGCGCCCCTCGTTGCGATCGAGATACCCGGGATGATCCGCGTTCCGGCAGGCACCTTCTCGATGGGCGCCGAGAGCGGTGGACAAGAAGACGAGCGCCCCGCACACGTCGTCACCCTCGCCGCCTACTGGCTCGACACCACCGAAGTGACGAACGAAGCGTACGAGC
>DATEMX010000438.1:0-10163 GCA_035275365.1 Polyangiaceae bacterium
GTGGCTCGCCGACGTGCGCGCGCGCGAAGTGCGCTGTCTCGTCGCCGAAGGCGGGGCGCTCGGCGAAACACCGCACAACGGCACCGAGCTCTTTCCGCGCGAGGTCGAAGAAGCGCTCCGCGACGAGATGCAACTCGTCACAAATACCGGCGGACTCCACGTCTACCGCCGCCGCTGACGAGGTCCTCTCACGATCGCTCGAGGATGAAGCAGTCTTGCCCGATGCTCTTGTGGATGTCGAGCCGCCGCCAGATCGGGCTCGCGAAGCTCGCGCGGAAGACGAGGCGATAGCCGAGTCGCCCTTCCAAGAGATCGCGGAGGTACGCCGTCGATGCTTCGTCGGCCCACACCGCTCGCACGACGGGCGCCGCATCGCCGGCGCCCGCACCGGTCTCGGGCCGGAAACGCCACGCCCAGCCGTCCCCGAAGACGATGAAGCGCGGGGCGAGGCTGACCGCCTCGGAGAGCGGACCTTCGACTTCTTCGAGCTCGGGAAGCGGGCCTCGCGCCCGCACCGGCTCTACGCCGAGGCGAATTGCGCGCGCCGCCGCGGGAAGACGCGGCAGGTAGACGTTGTGACCGTGCACGACGATGACATCACCCGGGGCCACGTGCGCATCGAGCCAAGCTTCAGCGGCGTAGCGAGGGTCGGTGATGAAATGCGCGTCGACGCCCAGACAGAGAAACGCGCTCCACGCGATGACGGCGCCCGCAAGGGTCCACGCGAAGATGCGCTTTCGTGCACCGAGCCGCTCGACGAACTGGTCGATGCCCAGCCCCGCGAGGACGCCGCACAGGATCATCTGTGGCAGCACGAACCGCTCTTCGGTCCGGCGGGCGGCGAAATTGAAAAGCACGGTGAAGCTCAGCGCCGCAAGAGGTACGACGATCCACGCGAGCGCGTGTCGGCGATCGCTCGCGCGCCAAGCACTCGCGACGCGCGCAAGACCGAGCACAAGGAAGGGCGCCAGCAGAACCGGATAGTAGCGCGGAAACGCCAATACCGCGTCGCGAAGCACCTTGAGGCGCCCGTACCACGACGCCGCATAGTTGGCGTAGTCCTGTGACGCGTGACCCGCGAGGAAATCCAGGCGCGCGGCAAATCCACGGGGATTGAAGAGAGCCCCGTCGATCACGAGGACAAGGCCGGCGCCCACGGCGGCGGCGACGGCCGCCTCACGCAAGACTGCTCGCGCGCGCTCGCGGCCTTGCCAAGCCCAAGCGCCGACCAAAAGGGGCAACGTCAGCCCGAAGAGCGCATAGGCTTGATCCTTGGTGGTAATCGCACACGCGGCGAAGAGGCCGACGGCGCGAAGCCTGCGTGGTTCGTCGCGACACAAAGCACGCACCAGCTGGGCGAGTGCGAGCAGCGACCAGAACAGGTAGGGCACGTCGAGGTTCGTCGTGTGCGCGTAGTAAACGAGAACGGAATTCGTCGCCACGACCAACGCCGAAACGACTTCGGCACGCCGGCCGGCGAGCTCTCGTGCGATGGCGGCGGCGCTCGCGACGATCCCCACAGCCATGGCCGCACTCAGCAGGCGCGACACCACGGCATCGATCGTCATGTAGGGCACGCGGATGAACTCACCGATCACGTCGGACGTGACGAACGAGGGCGCCTTGGCGAGCGCCACGATCGAAACTGGCAGCGTGGCTAGGCCGATGAGCGCCAAGTGGAGCGGTGGATACGTGAAGTAGCGGCCCGGCGTGAACGTGTCGACGAGCCCGGGCAGAAAATCACGCGGCGCGACACCGTCATTGTCCCACGTGTCCGACGCCGGGAGCCCCCAATCGATGCCGACCAAATAAACGATCGCCGCCCCAGCGAGGACGAACGAAAGGGCCGATGTGCGTCTCTGGAAGAACACGAGAAGCAAGGCAAGGCGGGGTAGCATGCCCCGCGCACCGCAGCAGCAAACGGTAGCGATCTGGGCTGCGACGCCTCGACGTGAATCCAGTCGCCGCCAAGGCGCCAAGGCGCCAAAGGATTTTGGTTGGTTTGTATTGACAGGCAGCCGCGAGGATCACCCGCCCCACCCCCTTGGCGCTTTTTTCGGCTTGGCGGCGACTGGAGATCGCACCGCGCTCGTTCAGCGCCATCACCTTTGTCGGAAAAGGCAACTCTCATTGGAACGCCGAAAGGCGCGGCATTCGTGGTAGCGGTTTCAAATTTCATGAGGGCTTTCGTGCCCCTTGCGAAGCCCCGCGTACCGTGGGCAAGCAAGCGAAATCGCCCTGTTATTCGTGGCGTGCGCTTGACGACTTCTTCCAGAAATGCCCTATTGTCGGACGGTCTCCGCCGCACGCATGGCGGACTCCATACAACGCGAAGGTTCGGGGCGAATGTGCGACGAAGCAGCCCCGCCCCGGAGCGAAGCCTCACTTTCCAAGCGACAAACGGTTTGAGACTTCTCAGCGCATCGAGCCAGACACGACGTGAGCGTGGTTCGCCTTGGGGCACCTGCCCCCGGGCTAGGCGCCGAGCGCGGTTAACCCGAGAGATGCGTCCGAGTACCTCGGCCGCGGAGATGTAAAGCGTGAAGCCGACCGACATTTCACAGCCAAGCTACTTTCACAAAGTCGTCGATTGTCAGTGGGCGTGTCCCGCCCACACCAATGTACCCGAATACATCCGACTGATTGCGCAAGGGCGCTACACCGACGCGTTCATGCTGAACCGCGAGTCGAACGTGTTCCCCGGTATCTTGGGCCGCACGTGCGATCGTCCTTGCGAGCCCGCCTGTCGCCGCACGCGCATCGACGAGAAGCCGGTCGCGATTTGCCGGCTGAAGCGCGTCGCCGCGGATCTCAAGGACGACGTCACCGATCGCCTGCCACAAGCGCCCGCCCAAAAGAACGGCAAGAAGATCGCCTGCATCGGCGCGGGCCCCGCTTCGCTCACCGTGGCCAACGATCTGGCGCCGCTCGGCTACGACGTGGTGATGTTCGAGAAGCTCGAACGCGCCGGCGGCTTGATGCGGAGCAACATCCCCGCCTTCCGCCTCCCCGAGAGCGTGCTCGAAGAGGAGATCGGCATGGTCCTGCAGATGGGGATCGACATCCGCTACGGAACGCCCGTGAGCAGTCTGAAGGCGCTGCTCGACAGCCGCTACGACGCGGTCTTCGTGGGCACCGGCGCGCCGAAGGGCAAAGATCTCGATCTCCCGGGCCGCCAAGAAGCCAAGGCCAACATCCACATCGGCATCGAGTGGCTCGAGTCGGTGGCCTTCGGGCACATCGAGAAGATCGGCGAGAAGGTCCTCATCATCGGCGTCGGCAACACGGCCATGGACTGCTGCCGCACGTCGTTGCGCTTGGGCGGCAAAGACATCAAGGTCATGGCGCGCCGCCCGCGCAAGTTCTTCAAGGCCTCGGAGTGGGAGCTCGAAGACGCCGAAGAAGAGCGGGTCGAGATCGTCATCAATCACGCGCCGAAGGCGTTCGTGCTCGAGAAGGGCCGGCTCGTGGGCATGGTCTTCGACAGGCTCGAGTGGAAAGAAGAGAACGGCAAGCAGACGTCGGTGGTGGTCGAAACCATCACCATCCCCTGCGACGACGTCGTCCTCGCCATCGGCCAAGAGAACAACTTCCCCTGGATCGAGCGGGACATCGGCCTCGAGTTCGACAAGTGGGGAATGCCCGTCGTCGACAAGAAGACGTTCCAGTCGACTCGGCCCGGCGTGTTCTTCGGCGGCGACGCCGCTTGGGGGCCCGAAAACATCATCTGGGCCGTGGCCCACGGGCACGAGGCGGCCATCTCCATCCACAACCACTGCCAGGGCGTCGCGCTCACCGAGCGTCCCGCGCAAGGCATGAACCTCGTCAGTCAGAAGATGGGGATTCACCAGTGGAGCTACAGCAACGACTACAACCCGGCCAAGCGGGCGAAGATGACGCACGTCGATCTCGAAGAGCGCTTCAAGAAGCTCAACATCGAGGTCGAAATGGGGTTCGACGCCGAACAGACGGCGCGCGAAGTGCAGCGCTGCCTCAACTGCGACATGCAGACCGTCTTCACCGACAAGCTCTGTATCGAGTGCGACGCGTGCGTCGACGTTTGCCCCTTGCAATGCCTCACCATCGCGCCGAACGGCGAAGAGGCCGATCTGCGCAAGCGCCTCACCGTTCCCGCCAACAACACGAAGCAAGACATCTTCGCCTCGGGTCCCCTGCCGCAAACCCAGCGCGTCATGCTCAAAGACGAAGACCTCTGTGTCCACTGCGGCCTCTGCGCCGAACGCTGCCCGACGGCCGCGTGGGACATGCAAAAGTTCGAGCTCTTTCTCCCACACGCAGGACAGTAGCCGTGCTCCAGCCCGCAAAAAAAGAACGCACCAACGACTTCGCCTTCAAGCTCGCCAACGTCAACGGCACCGGCTCGGCCAGCGCCAACGGGCTCATCATGCAGGCCATCTTCCGCATGGGAATCCCCGTGTCGGGCAAGAACCTGTTCCCGTCCAACATTCAGGGCCTGCCCACTTGGTACGAGGTGAGGGTCAGCAAAGACGGCCACACGGCGCGCACGCCCGACTTCGACCTCATGGTCGCGATGAACGCCGAGACCTACGCGGCCGACATCCGCGAAGTCGTCTCGGGCGGCTATGTCCTCTACGATTCGACCTGGCCGCTCGACAAGGCGCTGAGCCGCTCCGACGTGACCTTCTTGCCCGTGCCGCTCTCGAAGATGTGCACCGAGGCCTTCAAAGAGTCTCGCGAGCGCATCCTCATGAAGAACATCGTGTACGTCGGCGTCTTGGTGGCGCTCCTGTCGATCGACATGGACGTCGTGACGAAGATTCTCGAAGAAAAATTCAAAGGCAAGCCGGCCCTCGTCGAGTCGAACCGCAAGGCGATCAAGCTCGGCTACGACTACGCCGTCGACAACTTTCAGTGTCCGCTCCCGCTCCGTCTCTCCAAGATGGACGCCACGAAAGACTCGATACTCATCGACGGCAATACGGCGACGGCGCTCGGGTGCGTCTACGCGGGGGCCACCGTGGCGGCTTGGTATCCCATTACGCCGGCTACCTCGGTGATGGATGCCTTCAAACAGCTCTGCGCGCGCTACCGCAAAGACGCGGAGACGGGCAAGAACAAATACTGCATCGTCCAAGCCGAAGACGAGCTCGCCGCGGTGGGGGTCGTCATCGGCGCGAGCTGGAACGGCGCGCGCTCGTTCACCTCCACCGCCGGGCCCGGCATCTCGCTCATGGGCGAGCTTCTCGGCTTGGCCTATTACGCGGAGATTCCGGTCGTGCTCGTCGACGTGCAGCGCACCGGTCCCTCGACGGGTATGCCGACGCGCACGCAGCAAGGCGACATCTTGGCCTGTGCCTACGCGTCGCACGGCGACACCAAGCACATCTTGCTCTTCCCGGCCAACCCCGAAGAGTGCTTCTACTTCGCGGTCAAGTCGTTCGACCTCGCCGAGCGCTTCCAAACGCCCGTGTTCATGCTCTCCGATCTCGACATCGGCATGAACGACTGGCTCTGCTCGCGCCTCAAATGGGACGACGGCTACGAGCCCGATCGCGGCCCCACCGTCACCGCCAAGCAGCTCGAGGGCATGGAGAAGTTCTACCGCTACTCGCCCGAGAACGACGACGCGGTCGCCGCGCGGAGCTTCCCCGGCGTTCACCCCAAGGGAGCGTTCTTCACGCGTGGGTCGGGGCACAACAAGCTCGGCGGCTACACGGAGGTCCCCGACGAGTACCAAGAGGTCATGGATCGGCTGCTCCGCAAGCACAAGAAGGCCGCCCGTGCCGTACCCGCACCGATCGTCCGCACACGAGCGGGAGCCACCGTCGGCCTCATCTCGCTCGGCGGGTGCGACGGCGCCGTGCGCGAAGCCGTGGCCGCGCTCGCCGCGCAAGGCATCGTGGCCGACTACATGCGCATCTGCGCGTTTCCGTTCGACGACAGCGTCGACGCCTTCATCAACGCACACGCGAAGAACATCGTCATCGAGCAAAACCGCGACGCGCAATTGAAGACGCTGCTCATCACCGAAACCTCGGTGGAGAAGAGCCGGCTCTCATCGCTCCTCGTTTACGGGGGGTTCCCGCTCAGCAGCAAACACGTCGTCGACGGCGTCAAGAAGCAGTTGGAGTCCTGATCATGGCATCGATGAAGAAACCGGCGGTCCTACACCCGAGCCTCGCGAAGAACGAGGTCGGCCTCGTCGTGCGCGACTACGAAGGCGCCATGTCGACGCTCTGCGCGGGCTGCGGTCACGACTCGGTGACGGCCGCCATCGTGCGGGCGTTCTACGAGCTCTCGATCCCACCGCACATGATCGCGAAGCTCTCGGGCATCGGCTGTTCGTCGAAGACACCAACCTATTTCGTGAGCGGCGCGCACGGGTTCAACTCGGCGCACGGCCGCATGCCCGCGATCGCGACGGGAGCCAACGCCGCCAACAAAGCCCTCACCTACATCGGCATCTCGGGCGACGGCGACTCGCTCTCCATCGGCCTCGGGCAGATGTGCCACGCGATGCGCCGCAACCTCAACATGCTCTACGTCATCGAGAACAACGGCGTCTACGGCCTCACCAAGGGCCAGTTCTCGGCGTCGACCGACGTTGGTTCCAAGAGCAAAAAGGGTGAACCCAACCAGCAGAAGCCCATCGATCCCGTGCTCTTGGCGCTGAACCTCGGCGCGACGTTCATCGCGCGGAGCTTCTCCGGCGACAAGGCGCAGCTCGTGCCCATCTTGAAGGCGGGCCTAAGGCACCACGGCTTTGCCATCATCGACGTGATCTCGCCCTGCGTGACCTTCAACGATCATGTCGGCTCCACCAAGAGCTACTTGCACACGCGAAAGCATCGGCTCGAGGTGCTACAGACCGATTTCATCCCCGGAGGGCAAGAGATCTCGACCGAATACGAGCCGGGCACGAGCCAGTCGGTGACGATGCACGACGGCAGCGTCGTGCGCTTCAGCAAGGTGGCCGAAGATTACGATCCCAAGGATCGCGAAGCCGTACAGACGTTCGTCCAAAATTGCCAATCGCGGGGCGAGATCCCAACGGGCCTTCTCTACCTCGACGAGACCTCGAAAGACATGCACGACGGGAGCGCCACGGTCGACACCCCGCTCTCGGAGTTGCCTTACGAAACGCTTTGTCCAGGGAGCGATGTGCTCGATCAGTTTCAACGCGCTTATCGATAAAAACCCATAGCTCCGCCCATGAAGGGGCGGGAAGGGGCCGGGAATGGATGCAGCCGTTTTGTCGATGCCGTCCGATTTCGTGGCAAACTTTCGCGCGTCGATGCCCGAATCGTATCGCCAGCAGCACGGCGATAGCGACGCCCGCGAGCACGCGCAAATCGCGTGGCGGCGTGGCGATGCCGTCGCGCACGGGGAGCTTTGGCAAAAGCGACGGGGCGCCGCCATCGTTTGCATCGTCGCCGACGAACGAGGCGGTCTGCGCTCGCTCGTGCGCGCCACGATAGCGGCCCACGGCCTCGACGTGCTGGCCGAGCAAGACTACTCGCGCCGCAACGAGCGGGGTCACGACGAGGCCGTCAACTTCTATTGGCTCGGCCCCGCGCGCGACGGGCAATCGACCGAGATCAGTCACGACGACGTTTCCCGCATCGCCGATGCGCTCTCGGCGCTCCTGCGCGGCGACGTCGATCTCGGAGCCGTCATCGAGCGCATCTCGACCGTTCCGCCGTCGTCTCAGGCCACTCCCCCGCCGCCTCCGGAAGGCGTCAACGTCGCCATCGGCGAGCGCAACGATCCCGACGGATCGGTGCTGCTCACGATCGAAGCCGCCGATCGGCCGGGCGTGCTGATGGCCATCACGTCGGCCCTCTTCGCCAAACGCATCAGCGTCGTTCGCTCCGAGGTCACCACCTCCGGCGGTCGCGCGCGCGGTCGCTTCCAGATGATCGAGGCCGACGGCTCGGCGCTCGCGCAGCAACGCGCCGCCGAAGTCGCCAAGGCCGTTACGGCCGCCCTCCTCGCGTCGAACGACTGAGCCCGCCTCCGATTACCTCGAGTGCCCCACGGATTTGTCGTGCGCCGGCCAGCGCTGCTAGGCTCGCCCACATGTCGACGCCCGCGATAGCGATCGATCTCTTGCTCAAGTGGTCCGGGATGGCGACACGCCGCGTCGATGCGATATGGCTGTTCGGTTCTCACGCGTCCGACAGCGCTGGGCCTGATTCCGACGTGGATCTTGCCGTGCTCTGCGAGCCCCCTCTGACGCTCGACCGAGCGAGAGCCATGGACGAGCTGGGTCGTGCCCTGGGCGGCGATATCGACATCATCGACCTCGCCACGGCGACGCCCCCGCTTCGCTGGGAGATCATCACGACCGGCCGACTCCTTTTCGAGCGCGACGAGGAGCTGGTCGAACGCTATGTCCGCCGAGCCCGCCACGACGCGGAGGACGCCGAACAGCTCGATCGCATGGCGCTCCTTGCGAGCGTGGACAACGTCGGAGGCGCGCGTCGGTGACCGTTCGACCTGCCGTCATCCTCGCTCGCTTGGCGCACCTCGCACGGACGCTCGCTCAGCTCGAGCGGCTACGAGCCATGTCGAGCGCCGAGCGCGTCGCCGATCCGCTCCACCACCTCGCCGCGGAGAGGGCCATCCAGGTCGCAGCCGAGGCTATTTTCGACGTTGGTCATCACGTCTTGGCGGGCCGTTCACGGCCGGTCCCTTCGGCATACCGAGACATCGTTCCCGCGCTGGTCGCCGAAGGAATCTTCGATGGCGCCCTCGGCGGCCGTCTGAATGGCATGGCGGGAATGCGCAACATCCTGGTGCACGACTACGTCGATATCGATCCTGCACGCATCTGGCAGGTCATCGACCATCACCTCGAGGATCTGCGGCAAGCGCTCTCGCTGCTCTCGGCGCTGCCAGAGTTGACGCGACGAGGCTAGGCTCCTAACGGGGCTTACGCCCCATCCCAACTTTCGCATGTAGGCGACGTCGAGGTCAGTCGTCTCTCGGACGGCAAGTGGCTCGAGCTTGCCACGTACGATGCCGGCGAGCAGGTGCGTGCGGAACCGTTCGACGCGATTGAGATAGATCTCTCGAGTTGGTGGGCCGATCTACCTGGGACGACGTCACCCTGATTCCTGAGGTGCTCGGCGGCTTCCCTGCCCGATGATCCCCACGATCTTGATGTCCTCGACATTCATGGTCGAAAAGGACGGACCATTCGCCGCGTGAAAGAAAGGAGGGACCTACCGACGGCGTAGCTGGCTCACGCGCGAGCTTAGCGAGCCTAGTCCGCCTGGCGGTTGCGAGTTGACGGAAGAACTGTTCGAGGCTTTCATGATGTCATGTCGGTCAACACGGCTCGCATTCAAGTCGGTCGCCTGCTTGAGGTTCGCGTGGCCGCCGGCTACCGTTCGGTGGACGACGTCGCCGCGCTGTTTCAGAAAATCGGGCGCGAGGTCGCCGCGCTGCCGCCGGGCGCTAAGCACGTGACCGTCGCAGATTGGCGCCACTGTCCGCTCATGGCTCCGGAGGCCGCGGATTTTCTGACAGCGCGCATGGCGGGCGTGAATCTTGCCACGGAGCGCAGCGCAGCGATTGCTCGGCAAGACTCGCCGGTGTCCGTTATGCAATTTTTGCGGGTGATTCGCGACGCCGGTTCCTCCGATCGCCGGCTGTTCTTCAGCGAAGATGAGCTCTGCAGCTGGCTCGCAGACGTGCTCACGCCCGCGGAAGGCGCGCGCCTTCGCGCTTTCTTGAAAGAGTCGGTCGGGACCTGATTGCGGAGCAGTTGGCAGCGCAGCGGTGCGCTGGAAGATTCCGAGAAGAGCGCGATGCCCGGACGTGGGCTGGCCGCCTTGGGCACGTAGACGTAGGTGCGCAAGGGGCCGGTCGAGGTGGTCAGGTCAACGCTGGCTTGTTCGAGGATCATGGCGACGCCGACCTTACCGCGGGAATGAGGGAGGGACGCGTTCTAGGGATCGTGTCCGAAAGCGGCCAGATCGGCGGCGCGTGCGGCGCTAAGCTCTGCGACGTGAGCCTGCACGCGGACCATTGCTACGAGATCGTGAAGGCGCGAGACGCGCGCTTCGACGGCGTGTTTTTCGTCGGCGTGTCGACGACGGGCGTCTACTGCCGGCCCGTCTGCAGGGTGCGGACGCCCGGGCGCGATCGCTGCAGTTTCTTCAAGAACGCAGCCA
>DATEMX010000439.1:0-2039 GCA_035275365.1 Polyangiaceae bacterium
CGCGCTCCCCGAGAGCGTTCGCGTTTGCACCGACGACGACATCGTCGTGTGTTTCTGCGGCGTCGATGGAGCGGGGCCCCACGAAGGCGCCGGCAGGGAGACCGTCGACTCGCGCGGCGCTTGCCCGATGGCGAGCGCGAACTCGTCGGCCATCTCTTTGGCCGATCCGAAGCGTTGATCGGGAACGCGGGCGAGCGCCCTCGCCATCCACGCGTCGACGGACGGGGAGAGGGTGGGGTTGTGTTGCGAGGGCGGCGCGATGGGCAGCGTGGTGATGGCAGCGACGATCGCTCCGAGCGCTTCGTGTTCGAACGGTCGCACCCCGGTCAGCGCGAAGTAGGCGACTACGCCGAGCGACCACAGATCGGTGCGGTGGTCGATCTCTTTTTGCCCCATCGTTTGCTCGGGGCTCATGTAGTAGGGCGTCCCGAGAAAAGCGCCGGTGGCCGTCCCGGAGAAGCCTCCCGCGGCCGTGAGCGTCTTGGCGATGCCGAAGTCGAGCACTTTGACGAGCACCTCGCCTTCGTTGTCGCAGAGAAAGATGTTTTCGGGCTTGATGTCGCGGTGGACGATACCCTTGGCGTGAGCGCGGCTCAACCCGCGACAAGCCTGCGTCATCCAGTTGGCCCAGAGGGCAAGGGGGATGGCGCGCCTTCGCGCGATACGCTTGGCGAGATCTTCACCCTCGAGATACTCCATCGCGATGTACGGCAGTCCGCCGTTCGAAATACCGTGATCGAAGACCTGCACGACATGAGGGCTTTTGGCCTGAGCCGCCAGCGTGGCCTCGCGCTCGAAGCGCGCCATGGCTTCGTCGTTTTCGACAAACTCGGCCGCGATGAACTTGACGACGACTTGAGTCCGAAGGCGCAGGTGATCGGCGATCCACACGCTGCCCATGCCGCCACGCCCGAGCAACCGGGCAAGCCGAATCGACGGTGTGATGAGCTCTCCCGGCGCCAGTGAATCAGACATTCAAAGTCGACCTTTATCACCGCATCGCCCGTCCGGCCAGTGACCTAGCGTCGATGCTCAGCCGACCGAATCTGCTAGCAGCTCCGCGTACATGCCAGAACCTTAACGAAACGCGAGGAATTCCGCCTTTACGCCGCTAGACCGTTCGTAGTAGATCTCTGCCGTCGGTGGCGGCGGTGCAGTGGCCTGTCAACACCTTCGGGCTTAGGCGCGAGCATCGGAAGCGACTCTCCTCAATGACGATTCAATTGCGATCGCGCGGGCGAACGTTGGTGGCCGTCGCGCTGGTATTCTTTGCCACGTCGCCTCTCTCGACTTCTGCCGCAACCCCTGACAAGAAGCCGGCTCCGGCATCCCCTGGCGTGCCGCTCGCGAGCGCGCTCGGGGGCAACGCCAAAGTGGAATACGAGCAAGGTCGCCTCCTTTACAACGATTCCGATTTTGCGGGTGCCCTCGTCAAGTTCAAGAACGCCTTCGACCTTTCGAGCGAGCCGCGCCTGCTCTGGAACATGGCGGCGTGCGAGAAGGCGCTCCGTCACTATGCTCGGGCGTATTCGCTCGTGAACCGCTACCTCAAAGAGGGAGCTAGCGTCATCACCGCCGAAAGCCGTGCCAACGCCGAAGAGACGCGGCGTGCGCTGCGCGCGTTCTACAGCCTGGTCGAATTGCGCGGCGCGCCCAGCGGCGCGCGCGTCTTCGTCGACGGCCAAGAGGTCGGCAACACGCCGCTCACCGAGCTCGCGCTCGATCTCGGGTCGCACACGTTGAGGCTCGAGCGCGAAGGACTCGAGCCGTTCGAGGCCAAGGTCGACGTGCCGGGGACAACCGACGCGACCGTCCATGTGGCGATGAAGCCCCGCCCCAACGCCGCGCGCTTGACGGTGACGGCGGGGGAGGGCGATTCGGTCGCCATCGACGGGAAGATCAAGGGCGTCACCCGATGGGAAGGTGCGCTCCCCGCCGGCGAGCACGAGGTCAACGTAACCGCGCCGGGCAAGAAGCCCTACGAAACGCGGTTCGATCTTCGGCCCGGCACGAACCGCACGGTTCAGATCACGCTCGAA
>DATEMX010000440.1:0-5250 GCA_035275365.1 Polyangiaceae bacterium
AGCTCCGCTCGCGCGCGGACCTCAACAGCATGGCGATCATGATGGTCACCACGGAGACGGAGTCCTCGCAGGTTCTGAAAGCGCTCGAGGCCGGAGCGAACGAATACGTGATGAAGCCGTTCACGGAAGACGTGCTGCGCGAGAAGCTACTCCTGCTCGGCTTCGCGAGAGATTGAAATGCCGAAGATTCGCGTGCTGATAGTCGATGACTCCGTGGTGATCCGTCGACTACTCACCGAGATCCTTTCAGCGGAGCAAGACTTCGAGGTGGTGGGGGGCGCGGCGAACGCGTCTCTCGCGCTCGCGAAGATCGAGCAGAGTACGCCGGACATCGTCATCCTGGACGTCGAGATGCCGGAGATGAGCGGGCTCGATTTGCTCACGGAAATCGCCAAGCGAGGCCACAAGCTTCGCGTGATCATGTTCAGCTCACTCACCCAGCGCGCGGCCGCGACCACCCTGGAAGCGTTGGCGCGCGGGGCGGCCGACTACGTCACGAAGCCGAGCGGGACGGGAAGCCGCGAAGCGTCGGTCGACCTCGTGCGCTCGCAGCTCGTGCCGAAGATTCGTGCGCTCGCGCCTTCTTCGTACGATCGTCGGACGACGGGCTCGAACCGGATGTCGGTGGCCCCGGGTGAACGAGCGTTCAAAGGGGCGCCTTTCGGAGTGGTCGCCGTCGGCTCGTCGACGGGAGGCCCGAACGCGCTTGCCGAGCTGTTTCGTCTCGTTCCTGCGACCTTCGAGCTGCCGATCGTGATCGTGCAGCACATGCCGCCGCTCTTCACTCGGCTGCTCGCCGAACGGCTGACGGAGTCGTGTCCGCTGCAATTTCGTGAAGCCAGCGCAGGCGACGTGCTCGAGCCGGGCCGCGCGTTCATCGCGCCCGGGGACCACCACTTGCGCGTGGTACGCGAAGGCGCCCGCGTGAAGCTCGCGCTCGATCAGGGGCCGCAGGAGAATTCGTGCCGTCCTGCGGTGGACGTACTCTTTCGCTCGATCGCCGACGTCTTCGCCGAGAAGACGCTCGCCATCGTCTTGACGGGGATGGGTCAGGACGGGCTTCGCGGCGCCGAGCTGATCCGCGCCAGGGGCGGCCGGATCCTGGTGCAGGACGAAGCGAGCTCGGTCGTTTGGGGAATGCCAGGGTTCATCGCTAGGGCAGGCCTGGCCGACGCGGCGCTGCCGCTCCCAGAGCTGGCAGCAGAGTTGATTCGACATGGCCAGCGAATCCGAGCGAGCGAGGATCAACTCCGTGCCTGCTAACCTCACGCCGAGCGATGCGGACTACGTTCGCGATCTTCTCCGTCGCCGCGCCGCAATCGATCTCGATGCGAGCAAGCTGTATCTCCTCGAGCAGCGTCTCGAGCAGCTCGCTCGCGACGGCGGCTTCGAGAGCGTGAAGCAGATCGTAGAACAGTCGAAGAACGGCGCGCCTTCCGTGGACAAGCAGATCATCGAGGCGATGACGACGCACGAAACGCTATTTTTTCGTGACGTTCATCCGTTCGAGATCCTGCGCCGGAACGTCCTCCCGGCGCTGATCGCCGCACGTGAACGAACCCGCTCGCTGACCGTGTGGTCCGCGGCGTGTTCGAGCGGCCAGGAGCCTTACAGCATCGCGATGTCGCTGCTCGAGCACTTTTCGGCCGCCGCGGAGTGGCCGGTGCGGATCGTCGCTACGGACATTTCCGACAAGGTCCTGGCGCGTGCTCGCGAAGGTCGCTTTCAGCAACTCGAGGTCAACCGCGGCCTCCCGGCGAGCATGCTGATCAAATACTTCGACCGCGTCGGTATGGAGTGGCAAATCAAAGAGCGCGTACGAAACTTGGTCGAGTTTCGCAAGCTCAACCTGCTCGATCCCTGGAACGGCCTGCGGCCCGACATCGTGTTCATACGAAACGTGCTGATTTATTTCGATTTGAACAACAAGCGAGCCATCTTGAATCGAATCGGCCAAGCCATCGCGCCGGACGGCGTCATGTTCCTGGGTGGTGCGGAAACCACCTTCAACATCGACGACAGATGGGAACGTGTGAGCGTGGAGAAATCCGCATACTATCGGGTGAAACGATGACGATCAGTGTCGAACGACTGCCGGACGCTACGGAAATAGCCGCGCTCGTCCAGCAAGTGGTCTGGGCATTCTTGGGCGAGGACGCGCAGCTGACCGATAGGTCATCCGTCGATTCGAACCACACCTGGACGGGTTGTGTGATGGTCGAGGGCTCTTTCCGCGGAGCGGTAACCGTGAGCGGCAGTCGTGAGCTGGCCTTACGACTTGGCAGCAAGATGTTCGCCGCCGAAGCCGCAGATCTCTCCGACGACGAGGCGCGCGACGCGTTCGCCGAATTCACGAACGTGATCGGCGGCAACCTGAAGTCGCTCATTTCGACCATGGCCGGCGAAACCTGTAAGCTGTGCCTTCCGATCGTCGCCGACGGCACGATCAGAATACCAGGGCCAACGCGCCGGCAAGAGGCGGCCTTCGTGTTCGGCGACGAGAGATTCGCCGTCGACATCTTCGAGCTGGCACAAGCGGATTCTTCGGTCGCCTGAGCTAGCCCGCCGCGGCGATCGCGGCGATGAGCTTCTGCACATCGACTGGCTTGACGAAATGCTGGTGAAAGCCTGCTTCGGTGGCGCGCGCGACGTCGTGCTCTTGGCCGTACCCGGTGAGCGCGATGAGATGACATGATTTGACGTGCCGGTCGTTTTGAAACTGCGCTGCAAGGTCATAGCCGTCCATCACCGGCATGCCGATGTCGAGCACGGCGATGTGAGGTAAAAACTCTTTCGCTCGCTTCAGCGCATCGAGCGGATCGTTGACGATGGCGACGTGATGCCCGTGGGCCCTCAGAAGATCGCCGAGGCTTTCGGCCGCGTCCGGGTTGTCGTCGACGATCAAGACCCGCTTGCGGTTGGCGAGCGCCGCCGTGTGCTCGCTCGGGGTGATGGTCCTGTCGCACGGTATCGCCATCGACGCGGGCGCGCTCGGCAGCCGAACGACGAACTCGCTGCCCGTCCCAGGGCCGTTGCTCGCAGCGGAGACGCTGCCGCCGTGCAGCTCGACGAGGTTCTTCACGAGCGAAAGGCCGATGCCGAGCCCGCCCTCGGCTCGGTCGGTGCTCCGTTTTCCTTGGACGAAAAGATCGAAGACTTGCGGCAGGAAGTCCTTCGAGATCCCGATGCCTTCGTCTCTCACGGTGATGACGATCTCGTCCCCGCGCCGCTCACCCGAGACCCACACGTGCCCGCCCGGTTGGGTATACCTTGCGGCGTTCGTCAAAAGGTTGGCGACGACCTGCCCGATTCGAACGGGATCACACCACAGGAGAAGTCCAGCCTTGGGGATGTCGACCGAGAGCTGGTGGCCCCGCTGCTCGAAGAGAAAGCTGGCGATCTCGACGGCCTTGCCGAGCACGCTGCTCGCCTCGACGAGCTCCCGGCGGAGCTCGACCTTGCCTCGCGTGATCTTGGATACGTCGAGCAGGTCGTCGACCAGGCGCACGAGGTGATTCACCTGCCTCTCGATGATGCTCTGTTCGCGCGCCGACGCCGAATCTCCTCGCAGCTTCATGAGCTGCAGCGCCGTGACGATGGGTGAGAGGGGGTTTCGGAGCTCGTGCCCGAGCATGGCCAGAAATTCGTCTTTCGTGCGGCTCGCCGACTCGAGCTCGCGCACCATTTTTTCGCGCTCTTGGTTGACCCTCTCGAGCGATTTGCGCGCGGAGACCTGCTCGGTGACATCGATTGCCACGAGCATCATGCCGTAGACCACACCGGAAAGGTCACGGGTAGGCTCCAGGTTGAATTTGAAGTAGCGATCCTCCAGCGGACCCTGGCCGCCAGAACGGTCGAGCTTGACCAAATACTCGTCGGTCACGAAGGGCTCGCCCGTCAAATAGACCCGATCGAGAATGCTCGGGAGCGGGCCAGGCGAGAGCTCGGGGAAGACTTCTTCGAATGTTTTTCCCATTGGGTCAGGGCGCCCCACCATCTCGCGGTAGCGCGCGTTGGCGAGCTCGAAGCGGTGCTCCGGCCCCACGAAGATGGCAGTGGGGACGGGCGCCTGCAGCAAGAGATTATTGCGCACGTTTTCGGCCGCCGCGCGCGCTCGCTGCGTCTCGAGCCTGGCGTGCGTGAGCGCCAAGAGCTCCGCGATCTGCTCGAGGAACGTTCGATAGGCGTCGTCGAACGACAACTTTGGACTAATACCGAACACGACGAACCCTGCGCGATGCTCGTCGCGCGCCACCGAGACGACGACGGCTTGGCTCAAGGGCTCATTCCAGGCTCGATCGAAGATCGGGGAGGCGAGCTCGAGAGCAAAGGGCACGAACGTCGTGATGCGAGATCTCTCGGCGCTGAGGTGTCCGCGAACCGCACGGTCGATCTCGGGGAGTCGTTCTTCCTTCACGCCCGAGGAAGCGACGAGCGCAACGTCGTCGGTGCGCTTTTGCTGATAGATGAGGACGAAAGGGACGTCCTTCGGACAACGTTCGAGCGTACGGGCCGTCTCACGGGCCGCCTGGGTGAAGTCGATGGCGGTCGAGAGCCGCTCGGTCAGGGCGGCGATCGCCCTAAGCCGCCGGTCGGACAGGACGCGGTGCGTCGTTTCCGTGCAAACGACGAGAGTACCCCCAATTTCACCGGCGTCATCGAAGACAGGGGAATAGCCGTAGGTCCAGTAAACCTCCTCGATCTGACCGTTTCGCTCGATGGGAACGAGGTGATCCTGGTTCCAGCTCGGCTCGCCACGCTGCATGACGGCGTCGATTTGAGCCTCGACTACGGACCAGATCTCCGGCCAGCAATCGCGGCCGGCCTGGCCGAAGGCCTTGGGGTGCTTTCCGCGCCCGAAGCTCGGCAGATAGGCGTCGTTGTAGAACTGGACGAGATTCGGGCCCCACCAGAGAAACATGGGATGCCGTGAGTGGAGGAGCATCGAGACGGTCGCCACGAGCGCCTTGGGCCACGCTTCGATGCGGCCGAGGGTCGATCGCGACCAGTCGATCGAGCGAACGAGTTTGCCGGCCTCGCCGCCGCCCTCGAAGGCTCGCAACGGTAGTTCGTGGTCGGCGCCGGCCGTCGAGCGCAACATCGTCTCCGCGAGGAACTTAGTACAGCGCCCCATTGAATGGTACCCAGCTGCGCCGGGCCCGCCTGCTGCACAGGAGGGCGCTGCACTAACACTACTGCTGCAGACTTTGGCAGGAGCAGATCACGATCATCCAAAATGACCAACCTGAA